>CANMAT010000015.1 GCA_947494865.1 Deltaproteobacteria bacterium | reverse complement strand
CGTCGGCGACGACCGCCCGGTGGCACCTGCGGCGACGTCAACGGCCTTGGCTTCGGCGACTTCGTGGCTCACCCTCGAAGCGCTCGAGGCCAGGCGCTGGGGCACGGCCTTCGGCGCGTCGATCGCGTGGAACATGCGCTGGCCCACGGCCATGTTCCTGGGCTAAGAGTCGCGCCCACCATGAGAACGCCGTTGATGGTGCTGTCGCTCCTGCTCGCGCGCGCAAGCTGCTCCGACCGCGCGCACCCGGTCACCGCGGCGCCCGCGGGCGCCACGGGCGAGATCGAGGTGGTGGCCCCCCGCGACGGCGGCGCCCGCAGGCCGCGCGAGATCGCGGCGAGGCACATTCTGGTGATGCACCGCGACTCCCACGACGCCCCCGAGACGGCCAGTCGCTCCCGCGCCGAGGCGCGCACGCGCGCGGAAGAGGCGCTGCGAAGGCTGCGCGCCGGCGAGTCGTTCGAAGACCTCGCGCGCGAGTACTCCGACGAGCCCGGCGCGGGCGAGCGCGGGGGCAGCCTCGGGCGCTTCGGCCGCGGGCGCATGGTGCGCGACTTCGAAGACGCCGCGTTCGCCCTCGAGCCCAACCAGCTCTCCGAGGTGATCGAGACGCAGTTCGGATTCCATGTGATCCAGCGCACGGAGTGAGACCATCTAACCGAGGGCTCTTCCCCCGACGAAACCCCTGAACGGAGACTTCTGCAATGGCGCTCAGCGTAGGCACCCAGGCCCCCGATTTTACCCTCCCCTCGAAGCCCGGCGAGACCGTGACGCTCTCGCAATACCGCGGCAAGAACGTCGTGCTGCTCTTCTACCCCGCGGCGTTCACGGGCGTGTGCACCAAGGAGATGTGCACCGTGGCCGAAGACTTCGGCTCGTACCAGGCCCTCGACGCCGAGGTGCTCGCCATCAGCGTCGACACCCCCTGGGTGGTCACGAAGTTTGCGGCCGAGTCGAACGCCACCTTCCCCTTCCTCTCCGACTTCAACAAGACGGTCATCGAGGCCTACGACGTGCTCCGCCGCGACTTCGCCTTCGGCATGAAGGGCGTCGCCGAGCGCGCGGTCTTCGTCGTCAACCGCGAGGGCGCCATCACCTACGCGTGGGTCGGCGAGCATCCGGGCGTGTTCCCCGACCTCGACGCCGTCAAGGCCGCCCTCCGCGGCTGAGCGCGTCGACGTTCACCACCGCGACGTCAACACCCCGCCATGGCGCGCCCGCATCGTATGTCCGAAATCACAGCTCGACCGTAGAAATCTTTCGGAGAATCAACGACATCTCCCTTGGCAGCGTGCTCCCACATGTGGAACATGGGGCTACCAGAACGGAGGTTTCGTGATGCGACGCAGCACGTTCCCGATGATCGCAGTAGGAGTCCTGGCCGCGCAGGGGTGTGCCGACACCGACGACGACGGCGCGCGCGTCTCGCGCACGTCGGGCTTCTTCATGGTGCGCCGCGGCTCCGACCCGTGCTCCGCGTCCGCCCCGTCGACGTGCAGCCGCTTCGTGGTCTCGTCGCTCAACCAGCGCACCACGCGGTGCGCCGACGGCAGCGCGTCGCCCGCGTGCGCGGTCGCCACCATCGACCTCGCGGCCACAGGCCTCACGCCCTCGCAGGCCGACGCGCTCACCGCCTCGATCACAGCATCGCTCGACGCGCCCACGGTGGTGCTCCACGGCCGCCTCACGACCGTCGAGGGCCGCGCGGTCTTCGTCGCGAGCGATGCGTGGCGCGCGCCGTCGAGCGCCCCCGTCCGCGGCGCGTTTCACCTCGTGTCGACGAAGGGCTCTACTTGCGCGTACCTCCCCTGCGCGACCGTGACGCAGGAGCGTGTCAACGCGTCGCTCGAGCCCGAGGCCATCACGGGCGTCGACCTCGGCGCGCTGCGCAACGTCGACCCGCGCGCCCGCGACCTCGCCCTCGCCGACGCGGCCAGCGACGACGGCCTCCTCGTCGCGGGCACGCAGTCGTTCGACACCGCGGGTCGCGTGCTGCGGGCCGAGCAGGTGTTCACCCGCGTGCGCCCGTCGGTGGCCCCGGGGCTGTGCGCGCAGGCCCTCCGCGACTCGCTCGACGAGGCCAGCGCGCGCCTCGTGTACCCGTCACAGTCCGACGCGCCCTTCCGCGCACTCACGCCCGACGCCGTCGCCGCGATGCCCGCCCCCGAAGACTTCGCGGACGCCGTGGGCATGGCCGCACGCTCCGCGGTGCGCGTCGAGCCCTTCGAGGTCTTCATGCAGCCGCTCACGGTCGACGCGCTCGCCGACGCGCCCGCTGAACAGCTCCGCGCGGCGCGGTTCCGCGGCCTCGAGCGCGTGCTTCGAGAGCACCTCTCGAACCTCACGGTGTACCGCGTGGGCACCGTCGACGTGCGTGTGTACGTGGTCGGCCTCACCGCGTGCGGCGAGCTCGCGGGCGTCGAGACCTCGGCCCTCGAGCGCTGAGCCCACCCCAGCGCGCGGCGCGATCAGTCGCCGCGCGTCAGCGTCACCCGAAGCACACCCTCATCGTGCGACGAGCGCACCGAGAGGCCGACGCCCACGGCCCAGCGGGCGATGGCCGCGGCCACGTCGCCCGCGCCCAGCGAGCCCGCGACGCGCGCTTCGAAGAGCGACGACGACGCGCCGTGGGCCCTCCGCAGTCGCACGAAGCGCTCGTCGACCTCGACGGTGAAGGTCGCCTCGAGGCCGTCGCTCGCACGGGCGAGCATCCACTGGCCGGCCTCACGCGAGATCGCCGCCACCGCGGGGTGCGGGTTGCTGTGGGCTGTGAGAGGGGCAAACGCGTCGGTCGCCATGGGGACAGACTTTTACGCCGATCAACGGAGACCACAACCCCTCTTCGGGGCGCGGGCCGCGTGGCGGAGCGAAGTGTGCGGTGACGCCCCGGCGCGCAGGGCAGCGAAGGGCTTAGAACGAGCCCGAGATCACCGGGACGCGGAGCTCCGACTGGCCGCCCATCCCGTACTGGCGCATCTCTTGGAGCGAGACGCTGTTCTGCACGCTGATGGCAGGCACCGAGAGCGACATCGAGCCGCGGGCGAAATCGACGAGGCCCGTGGGGCGCAGCACGGGCGACGCAACGAGGCGCGACCGGCGGAGGTGCAGCGACGACTGCGGAGCGCTCGCAGCGGGCGCGGGCGCCGTATCGCCGCCGCCGCCGCCCGTGGTGGCGGGCGCGGGGGCCGGGGCGGCGCCGCCCTCGGCGGGAGGGCCCGACGACTCGTCGATGGGGCCGTTGGTCGGCGCCGCGTCTTCGGCGGGCTGATCGGACTCGGGGTGATAGTTCGTGGCGCTGACGTAGGCGATCACGCTGGGCACCACCAGGCCAAGACCCAGCACCAGCGAGCCGACGGACACCGCCGTGAGCGCCGTGTCGGTGCCCCCCGCGGCCGCCTCCTCGAGGAAGTAGCCCCCGACCCCGCCCGCCGCCGCCCCGAGGAGCGGGAACACGATGTACGCCCAGCGAGGGCGGGCGCCCGCTGCGGCTTGAATGAGCGTGACGGTCTCGGCGCCGAGGAGCGCGCAGCCGATGATGCCCTTCGCCGTCGGTGTGACCGCGTTTACGTTCTGTGCGAACGACTCGGTGGTGTGAGTAAGAACAACCGTGCTCGCGATGCCCGCGAGGGTGATGGCCGCGACAGCCTTGCGCATGAAGCCTCCGATGCCCGTACCTATATGCGTCCAACGCCTCAGTAGCGCGGCCGGCTCGAAACGTTCGGCACGCTACCATCGGCCCCACGCGCGTCAAGACACTGTGTCGGCCCCGAAAGGCCACATTTCGCGTCGGTAGAACGCGGGCAGAGGTTGTACCCTGCGGGCGCCGCCATGAGCATGAACGACAAGGTCATCATCACGTGCGCCCTCAGCGGCGTCGTCACGTCGCGGGCGCAGTGCGCCGCGATCCCCTATACCGTCGAAGACTTCGCGCGCGAGGCGAAGCGCGCGTGGGACGCGGGCGCCTCGGTGCTGCACATTCACGCGCGCACCGACGACGGCATGCCCGACTACAGCGCTGAGCGGTACCGCGCCATCGGCGACGCCATTCGGGCGGAGTGCCCGATCATTCTCAACTTCTCGACGGGCACCATCGACCCCGAGGGGCGCAAGGCGCCGCACGTCACCGACTACAAGCCCGAGATCGCGGCCCTCAACATGGGCTCGATGAACTACGCAAAGTACAACGCGAAGCGTAAGGGCTGGGTGTTCAACTTCGTGTTCGAGAACTCGTTCGACTACATCGCCGAGCTGCTCACGAAGATGAACGCGGCGGGCGTGAAGCCCGAGCTCGAGTGCTTCGACACGGGCCACGCCTCGTCGGCCGAGGCCCTCGTCGACATGGGTCTCCTCAAGGCCCCGCTCGATTTCTCGCTCGTGATGGGCGTCGTAGGCGGCATCAAGGCCACCACGAAGCACCTCGCCTTCGCCGCCGAGAACCTCCCGCCCGGCAGCACGTGGAAGGTCGTGGGCATCTCGCGCGAGCAGTGGTCGCTGTGCGCCGCCGCCCTCACCCTCGGCGGCAACATCCGCGTCGGGCTCGAGGACAATTTCTACCTCCCGAGCGGCGAGATGGCGCGTTCCAACGGCGACCTCGTCGAGAAGGCCGCTCACATGGTGCGCGACATCGGCCGCCAGGTGGCCACCGTCGACGAGGCCCGCGCCATGCTCTCGCTTCCCCCTCGCTGAACGAGCGCCGCGATGTATCACACGATTCTCTACGACGTGACCGCCGTCGACGGCGGCTCGATCGCCACGATCACCCTCAACCGCCCCGAGCGAAAGAACTCCATCGGCCCCGAGATGGCCAACGAGGTGCTCTACGCGCTCGAGAACGCCGAGCGCGAAGACCACGTGCGGGCCGTGATTCTCACGGGCGCAGGCGGGCACTTCTGCGCGGGAGGCGACCTCGGCGCCCTCAGCGGCGGGCCCATGATCGCGACGCTCCCCCTGAAGGGCGACTACGCCGACCTCATGCTCGCGATGATGCGCTACACGCGGCCCATCATCGCGCGCGTCGAGGGCGTCGCGATGGGCGGCGGCCTCGGCCTCGTGGCCGCGTCGCACTTCGCCATCGCGGCTGCGGGGTCGGTGTTCGCCACGCCCGAGATTCACCGCGGCCTGTGGCCCATGATGATCTCCGCCGTGCTCGCGCGCACCGTGGCCCGACGCGACCTGCTCGAGATGATGCTCCTCGGCGCGAAGATGCCCGCCGAGGAGGCCGCGCGGCTGCGCATCGTGAACCGCGTGGTGCCCCACGACCACCTCGACGCCGAGGTGATGACCCTCGCGAGGAGCCTCGCGGCGAAGTCGCCCACGGCCGTCGCGCGAGGGCTCGCGGCGTGGAGCCGACAAGGCGATGTGGCGCTCGCCGAGGCGCTCCCGATGCTGCGCGACGAGCTCATCGGGCTCCTGTCGACCGACGACGCGCGCGAGGGGCTCATGGCCTTCATGGAGAAGCGCGCCCCCCAATGGACGGGCAAATAAGAGAGGTTTCGACGATGCCCACGATGCGAGAGAGGGTGGCAGAGCTCGAGGCGCGCCGCGCGCAGGTGCGCGAGATGGGCGGCCCCGACAAGGTGGCGAAGCAGCACGAGCGCGGCAAGCTCACGGCCCGCGAGCGCTTCGCGCAGTTCTTCGACGGCGGCGAGTGGTTCGAAGTGGGCATGCACGGCACGCAGATGGGCTCGGCCGCGGGCCCCGACGGCGCCGACAAGCCCCCCGCCGACGCGGTGGTGTGCGGCTTCGGCAAGGTCGACGGACGGCTCGTGTGCGCGTCGGCGTACGACTTCACCGTGAAGGGCGGCTCCATCGGCGAGACCGGCGAGGTGAAGGTCACGCGCATGCGCGAGATGGCCCTCAAGGGCCGTCACCCCATGGTGTGGTTCATCGACTCGGCGGGCGCGCGCATCGAGCCCGGCAAGAACAGCGAAGACGCCATTTCACTCTTCGCGGGCTACGGGCACCTCTTTCGCGAAGAGGTGATCATGTCGGGCGTGGTGCCCCAGGTGGCCGCCATGGTGGGCCCCGGCGCGGCGGGCACGGCGTACATCCCGGGCCTCGCCGACTTCGTCCCCATGGTGAAGAACATCGGGTCCATGGCCCTCGCGGGCCCGCCCCTCGTGAAGGCCGTCACGGGCCAAGACGTGGCCGAGCAGGAGCTCGGCGGCTCGAAGGTGCACTGCGAGGTATCGGGCGTGGGCGACGGCGAGTACGCCGACGACGCGGCCTGCATCGCAGCCGTGCGAAAGTACCTCTCGTACTTCCCGTCACACTGCGAAGACGCGCCCCCGGTGGCGCCCTGCACCGACCCCATCGACCGCCGCGAAGAGTCGCTCCTCGACCTCGTGCCCGACTCCCCGCGGCGCGCGTTCGACATGTACAAAGTGATCCGCGCCGTGGTCGACCACGGCGACCTCTTTGACATCAAGCCCCGCTTCGCGCGCAACCTCATCACGTGCCTCGCGCGCATCAACGGCCGCTCGGTGGGCATCGTGGCCAACAACCCGATGCAGCTCGGGGGCATTCTCGACATCGACGCCGCCGACAAGGGCGCTCACTTCATTCAGCTCTGCGACGCGTTCAACATCCCGCTCGTGTTCATGCAAGACACGCCGGGGTTCATGGTGGGCACGAAGGTCGAGCACGCGGGCATCATCCGGCACGGGGCCAAGATGCTCCACGCGATGAGCGCGGCCACGGTGCCGAAGCTCACCGTGGTGGTGCGAAAGGCATACGGCGCAGGCTATTTCGTGATGTGCGGCCGCGCGTATGAGCCCGACCTCATCGTGGCCTGGCCGGGCGCCGAGATCTCGGTGATGGGCGCCGAGGGGATGGTCGGCATCGCCGCGAAGAAGCTCTTTCGCGGAGAGGAGCCGCCCCCCGAGGTGAAGAAGCAGCTCGTCGACATGATTCAGGGCTACATCGACGTCACGCGCGTCGCGGGGTGGGGCCTCGTCGACGACGTGATCGACCCGCGCGACACGCGCCGCGTGCTCGCGTGGGGCCTCGAGCTCTCGCTGCACAAGACCATCGAGCGGCCGCGTCGCAAGCGCGGTGTGATGCCCGTCTGATGGCCGCGAAGAAGGGCGTGCGCGCGGTCGACACGCTGCGCGAAGAGCTCGCGGAGCCCGACGACGAGGCCGTCGAGGCCGAGGCCGCCGAAGAGGAGGCCCGCGATCAGCGCGCGCGCAAGCCCCGCGTGGTCGACGCCGACGTGGCCGCGCTGTTTCCGCCGGGCGCGGCGGTGATGCCCGAGACGATCACCGCGGCGTCGAAGGCGTGGCGCGAGGCGACGGACCGCGAGGCGCCCTCCGTCGAGCGCCTCTCGGCGGCGGGCGTGATCGCGCGCATCGACGTCGACGCGCTCTCGGGCTACGTGGCGGTGGTGACGCGCGACGACACATGGCGCGCGTTTCTGCCGCGCGAGCTGGTGGCCACGGTGGTGACGCTGATGCTGCGGCGCCCCTACGAGGAGCTCGCGGAGACCATGGCGAAGGGCCCCGGCGCCCTCGCCCCGCGCACGCCCGCGACGGTCAGCGCTGAGGCGCCGGAAACCTGAAGTTGCGCAGCAGCGTGTCGCGGAGCCAGCCCTGGAGTTCCGCAACGTCGTCTTCGTTCGAGGCGAGCCGCACGACGAAGTGCCTGCGCCCGCCAGGGACCACGAAGGCCGCCGCCTGGAGCGACTCGCTGCCGCGGCGGCCGTACTGCGCCACCCAGTAGCCCTGCGCGCCGCCGATCTCGTCGTCGCCGAGCGCGCGCATCGTGGTGGTGGCCTCGCCCAGCGTGGGCAGCGTGCGGGCGCCCGCAGCGAGCGTGGTGAACTCGCCCGCCGACGCGCCCGGCGAGGGGCGTCCCACTTCGAACACCTCGAGGCGCTCGGTGTGAACCTGGTGCGAGTACTCCTCGGAGCGCACCGTGCCCGTGGCCTCGTGGCGCGCGTACTCCCAGCCGCCGGGGCCCGGATCGAAGGTGTAGGCCGTCTGCGGCGGCCGCGCGCACGCGGCACCGAGCGACAGCGAGAGCGCGAACATCATCGAGCGGAGCGTACGGTTCCCACGCATGGCCGTGGTGATAGGCACGACGCGGGGGCGGCGTCCAAGAACCCGCAGGGAGCCCCCTACCCGCGGAGGGCGACGGGCTCGATCTGGACGGCCTCGGGGCCGTTCCACGGGTCGGTGCGCAGGTTGCCGAGCACGTCGACGCGCGCACCCACGAGGGGCACCTCTCCGCGCTCGCGGCGCGTGACGCCGTCGCGCACGAAGGCAGGCAGCGTGCGCCGCCCGATGAGCAGCGAGAGCCGCAGGTGCGTCTCGGCCACGACGCGCGCGTCGGTGATCTTCGCGCCGCGCACCATCACCCGCGCCTCGGGGTTCGAATCGCCGGTGGGCTCGAGCGACAGGAGGTCGCGCGCGAGGCCTGGCGTGAGGTCGCCCTCGTCGAGGTCGGTGTCGCAGCGCTCGGCGGCGGGCGCGGCCCTCGGCGCAGACGCGAGCGCGTCGGCGAACGCGGCGCGAAAGCGGTCGAGGCGGTCGCGGCGCACGCGCAGCCCCGCCGCGCCGTCGTGGCCGCCGCACGTGATGAGATCGCCGCGGCACTTGTCGACCGCGTCGAACAGCTTCATTCCGCGGGGCGCGCGCACCGAGCCGACGCCCTCGTCGCCCTCCATCGCGACGACGGCCACGGCCACGTCGAGGCGGTCGACGAGGCGCCCCGCGACGATGCCGCCCATGCCGTGGTGCCACCCGTCGCCCGCGACCACGATGCCCGCGGGGAGCGTCGCGCCGTACACATCGCGCACCTGCTTCATCGCGGCGTCGATGAGGGCCGACGAGATCTCGCGGCGCTGCGTGTTGGCCTCGGCGAGCTGGTGCGCGAGCTCGGTGGCGCGCGCCGCGTCGTCGGTGAGCAGGAGCTCGAGCGTGGGCGCGGCGGAGCCCAGGCGCCCCGGCGCGTTGAGGAGCGGCGCCACCGAGAAGCTCACGTCGCGCGCCGTGAGGCGAAAGCGCAGGCGCGCCTCGGAGAGGAGCGCGCGCACGCCCGCGCAGCCCTCGCCGTCGGCGATGCGGTTGACGCCCGCGCGGGTGAGAATGCGGTTGTCGCCGTGGAGGGGCGCGACGTCGGCGATGGTGCCGAGGGCCACGAGGTCGAGCAGCGGGCGCAGGTCGAAGCGCGGGTCGAGGCGCGCGCGCAACGCGGCCGAGATCGAGAACGCCAGGCCCACCGAGGCGAGGCCCTTGAACGGAAACCCGCACTCGGGCCTGTGGGGGTTGAGGAACGCGAGCGCGGTGAGCGGCGCGTCGGGCACCTTGTGGTGGTCGACCACGATGGCGTCGACGCCGAGCGCGCGCAGGCGCTCGAGGCGCGGCTGATCGCTGGTGCCGCAGTCGCAGGTGACGACGAGCGTGGGGCGGTCGGCGAGGAGGCGGTCGACGGCCGCGTCGCTGAGGCCGTAGCCGCCCGCGAAGCGCGACGCCACGTGGGTGCGCACGTCGGCGCCGAAGTGCCGCAGCACGCGCGTGAGGAGCGACGCGCTCGTGATGCCGTCGACGTCATAGTCGCCGAAGACCACCACGCGCTCGCCGCGGCGCGCGGCGTCGGCGAGGCGCTCGGCGGCGCGCTCGCGGTCGGCCATGGCGTCGGGGCGTGTGAGCTCGGTGAGCCGCGGCGAGAGGAAGGCCCGCGCGACCGCGGGGCTCGCGAAGCCGCGGCGGGCGAGCACGCGCGCGACGAGCGGGTGCAGGTCGAGCTCCCGCGCGAGCGAGGCCGACGCCTCGCGGAGGGAGGCGTCAGTGGGCGGGGGCGGAGGTTGTTCCATGCGGGCGGCGAGACGTTACCGCAACGGGCGCGCGCGCGGCCTCGTTTGTGCGGCCCCGCTCAGCGCGCGGGCTCGATGGTGTCGAGGCGCTGCGTCCACACCGAGTTCGTGAGGAAGCGCGACTCCTCGAGCACGCGCAGGAGCACCGCGGGCACGACCACGTAGTAGAGGAGCTGAATGAGCACCACGCTGTAGTCGGCGCGGATGTACTGCGTCGACTGCACCGAGATCATGAGCATGAGCAGGTAGCGCCACATGGTGGGCTTGCCGCGCTCGCCCGACATGCCCCAGCGCACCACGAGGCCGTACGTGAGCCCGAGCACGCCCGCGAGGAGGATCACCCCGAGGGTGCCCGCGAGGAGGTACCCATCGCCCACCATGGCGCCCGCGGCGCCCGAGGCGTAGCGCCCGTACCCGATGAGCTCGTTGCTGAGAAAGTCGGCCGTGTTGACCGTCTGCAGCTTCTCGGGCGCGAGCTGCGCGGGCACCAGCTGCAAGAGCTGGTCGCCGAAGTACCCAATGCCTCGGTGCTCGCGGCCGTGGTTCACCACGAGCGTGCAGTAGGCCTCCTTGGTGAGCATGGCCGCGTCTTCGGACTGCACCACGTCGAGGGTCGCGTCGATGTCGCGCACCGAGGCGTCGAAGCCCGCGCGCAGCCCCTCGTGCTGGTGGCCGCGGTAGAAGCCGTAGAAGTCGAAGCCCTGCATCACGAGCGCGAGGGCGGGCGTCGCGCGCCACCAGCGGTAGGGCCCGGAGAAGGCGTCGGCGATCATGAAGGCGAGCAGAAACGGGTACACCGTGTAGCTGCGCGAGCCGCTGCCGAGCAGCAGGAGCAGCGGCACCTGCGCGCCGAAGAGCGCGAGGTGGAGCCAGCGCCGCTTGATCATCATGCGAGAGATCAAGACGCCGTAGCCGAGCCCCATCGCCATGAGCGGGAAGTACCAGACCTTCGAGAAGATCTGCGTCACGAGGTAGCCCGCGCCGCCCTCGGTGCGCGACGAGAGGAGCGCGTCGGTGTCGCGCACCATGTTGTCGCCGTAGTTGCTCGTGGGCATGAAGGTGCCCGTCGTGACGATGCGCTCGACGAAGGTCGAGAGGTACGGCGCGAGGCCGAGCAGCACGAGGCCCGCGACCTTGATCGACGGCAGGGCCTCGCGCGTGAAGATTGGCTTCACCGTGGCGCGCGGCGCGACGACCAGGTAGGCCGCGAAGAAGGCCACCATGTAGTACGAGTGCAGCACCTGCACCTCGGTGACGATCGACACGTCGAGCACCACGGTCGACGGCGATTCGAACACGAGGCGGTTGCCCTCGAGCCACGTGAAGGCAGGCTTGATGAAGTAGTAGTACATCCAACCGACCATCGAGAGGGCCGGGTTGGAGATGCGCAGCGTGCCCAGGGGATCGCGCAGCGTGAGGGCGATCACCGCGACGGTGAGAATGGCGATCTCGGCGAAGATCGACGGCAGCGCGTCGACGCGCGCGGGTACGGCCACCCACCAGGCCCACGCGCAGACGCCGATGCCGACGACGACCTCGGTGGCGATCGCGCGCGCGCTGGCCTTGCTCTGCCTCCTCGCATCGAGCGCCGTGGAGGTGAGCGGCCCTGAGGGGGCCGTCGCGTCGCGGGCCTTTGTCGCGAGGGGGGTCACGGTCACGGTGATGTGTCTTCGCGCGCTGCGGGGTCGGGCGCAACGCCTCCGCTGGGTTGCGCCGCCCCTGCCCCGCGTTCGATGCGCCAGTATTGCTTCGCGCCCGCGTAGCGGAAGGTCATTCCGTCGAGGGTGACGGGGTCGCGGGGACGGTCCGCGGCGCGCCGCTCGAGCGCGCACAGGAGCGAGCGCGGACAATCACAGCCCTGATCGGCGTGCAGCGCGTCGGCCCCCACGCGGCGCAGGTAGGCCGCGTAGTCGGGGCACCCGTCGGGGCCCGTCACGTCGAGGAGCTCTTGATCGACGCGGCCGTCGAGGCTGCGCACCACGATGCGGTCGTCGACGAAGCCGCGGTATTGCACCTCGGTGATGGCAAGCTGGAGCGGCCGCGGCGGGCGCCAGCCCACCTCTGCGAGCACCTCGTCGGTCATCGCGCGGCGCGAGGCATAGTACCCGAGGTGCTGCGTCATGGTGGCGCCGCGCGTGAGCACCGTGAAGCGGAGGTACTCGTCGGCGCCGTACACGAGCGCCATCCACACGGCGGCGAGCGCGACGAGGGAGTTGCCCGCGCGCGGGGCCTTCGCGCGCACCAGCGAGAGCGCGTCGTCGAGGCCCGCCACGCCGAGCACGAAGAACGCAGGAAACGTCACCAAAAAATACCGCGACGCGTGCGCGGCGCCGACCACGAAGGTGTGCAGAAACAACGTGGCGGCGGTGGCGAGGCCGAGGGCCACGCGCTCGGGCGTGCGCGCGGCGCGGCGCAAGAGGAGCCACGCGAGGCCCGCGCTCACGGGGAGGTACGGCACGAGAAGGCGCGTCACGAGCCTGAGGTGAATCCACAGGGGCCCGAGGTGCAGCGCGGTGCGCCGCGACAAGAGCACGCGCGACACGCCAGAAGCAGGGAGCCAGCGACCCGTGACGTGGTGCTGAAACGCGTAGAAGGGCGCCACGATCGCGAGGGCCACGACGCCCGCGCCGAGCCAGCGCGAGAGGGAGAACCCGTCGCGGCGGGCGCGCCAGAGAGCGTAGAGGCCCTGCGCGGCGATGGGCACGGCGGCGTCGGGGCGGCACAGAAACCCGAGGCCCGCGAGGGCTCCCCAGAGCCACGGCGTAGACCCGCGCCAGGGGCCGAGCACCGCGAGCCAGCCGGCGCCCACGAGCGCCGCGGCGGTGCAGTTCTCCATCCCGAGGAGCGCGTTGGTGGCGATGCTCGGGTTGGCCGCGAAGAGGAGCGCGGCCACGAGGCCGACCGCGGGCGAGGCCACGCGGCGACCGAGCCGGTGTGTGACGACGATGACCGCGACGAACGACGCAAGGCACACGGCAGACGCGCCCCACGACGCGCCCACCACGCCCCCGACGCGCCACAGGGCTGCCAGCAGGAGCGTCCACAGGGCGCTCGTCGAGCCCTGGGTGACCTGCCCCGCGTTGAACTCGAACCAGCGCCCGCGCGCGGCGTTCTCGGCGTACACGAGGTGGATCTCGGCGTCGCCGGCCCAGCGCGTGGCATAGAAGGCCGCGCTCAAGAGCGCCGCGACGATCACGGCCGCGCCCAGCGCCCGATCGCGACGCGCGGAGAAGTCACTCGGGGTCGTCATCGGGGCCTTCGGGCGCGCGGGTGAGAAGGGTTCTACTTGGTGGCTTCGACGAAGAGGCAGAGGCCGAAGCGGTCGCCGAGGGTGCGCACGAGCCACCGCGGGTACAGCGCGAAGAGCGCCCGGTGCAGCGGGTGCTTGTATTTGTCCGAGAGGCGAAACTTCAGGAGGTCGCCGAAGGCGAGCTGCGTCCACACGCGCGACCGCGCGAAGTCGCCGAAGAGCGTGCGAGCCTCGTCGACGGTGTACACCTTCGTGCCCGGGCTCTCGAGGTACTGGTACACGGCCCACCGGGGGCTCTTCCACGGCTGCCCCTTGGCGAGGCAGTGCAGCGCCCAGAGCATGAGCGTCGTCCACGACTCGAGGTGGTACACCATGATGAGGGCGGTGCCGCCGGGCTTGAGCACGCGGTACACCTCGCTGATGGCGCGCACGGTATGAGGGCTGTGGTGCAGCACCCCGTACGAGTACACAATGTCGAAGCTCTCGTCGGGGAAGGGCAAGCGCTCGGCATCGGCCTGCACCACGGTGGCGCTGAAGCCCTCGAGGGCCACACGCTCACGGGTGAGTTCGACGCCGCGCGCCGTGAGGTCGACGCCCGTCGCGTCGGCGCCCGCGCGCACCCAGTTGATGAAGTCGGTGCCCGCCCCGACGCCCACCTCTAGCACGCGCTTGCCGCGGCCGCGTTCGAAGCGCGCGAAGGGCTTGATGTAAGGCTCCCACTCGTAACGCTCGCGCTCGATCTGGTCGAAGAACTCTCGGCGTGCGCCGACGTCGACGCCGCGCGTGCCGCAGGTCTCGGCCTCCCAGTGCGCGCGCACCGAATCCTTGAGCGTGTCTACGGGATCCATCGTCGGGGGTTCTCCAGCGCTACGGAGCGTAGGTGGATGCAGGCAGTGGGTGCTGACATTCAGCCGGTGGGGCCTCTACGGCGGTCGCGGCCCCGGTGGCGCACCGCAGAGCGCGTCAGGCGCTCTCGCTCGGGGCGGCGTCGGCCGTGGCGGTGGTCGCGGCGACATCACCCTGCGACGCGGGCGTGTGGAAGAAGCGCGAGTCGATCCACTCGGTGAGCGGCGCGGCCACATAGATCGAGCTGTAGGTGCCCGCCACGACGCCGACGATCATGGCCCACGCGAAGTCGCGGATGACGCCCGTGCCGATCACGGCGAAGGCCGACACCGAGAGCACCACCGTGGTCGACGTGAGAATCGTGCGCGAAAGCATCTCGCTGACCGAGATGTTGATCACGTCGAGCATGCGCGCGTTGCGGCGCCGCGCGAGGTTCTCTCGAATGCGGTCGTACACGATGATGGTGTCGTTCATCGAGTAGCCGACGACGGTGAGAATGGCGGCCACCGTCGAGATGGTGACCTCCTTGCGGGTGATCACGAAGAAGCCGAGCGTCACGAGCGCGTCGTGCGTGAGGGCGAGGATGCCGCCCGGCGCGAAGCGCAGGTCGAAGCGGAAGGCCACGTAGATCATGATGAACACGATCGAGTAGGCCACGGCGCGCACGGCGGCCTCGCGCAGCTCCTTGCCGGCCTTGGGCGACACCCACACGCTCGCGTTGAGGCGGCCCTCGACGCCGACGCCGCCCTGCGCGCGCGCCCCAGTCAGCTGACGAAAGATCCGGTCTCCCACGCCGATCAGGGGCACCTGCCAGCGCTGCTCGTCGCGCGCGCCCATCTGAATGGCCGCGTCGCCGCGCACGTTGGCGCCCGAGTCGCGCAGGAGGGTTGAGACGTCGGCGGCGGTCATGTTGCCGCCGTTGATCTGCACCACGAGGTGGTCGCCGCCCGGCGAGAGGCGGTAATCGCCGAGCGAGCCGCGGTCGGGCGTCTCGCGGAGGCGACGGTCGACCTCGCGGCGGATGTTGTCGCGCTCGACGTTCGAGAGCGACGAGGTCTTCTCGACGCGAATGATGTACTCGTTGGGGCGCGCGGCGCTCTGCGTAGGCACCACCTCGGGGCGCTCGTTGCCCATGCGCTCGAGGGCGGTGCGAATGTCGTCGGTCGACACGGGGCCGTTGAACTGCACCGTG
>CANMAT010000014.1 GCA_947494865.1 Deltaproteobacteria bacterium | reverse complement strand
GCCTGCGTGACCCCTACCTCGCCGAGCGCACCGGGTGGCGCGAGCTCGCCGCCGAGGCCTCCCCCGCCGCCCGCGTGGTGTCTTCGACGGTGCCCGCGGGGGCACGCGCGGGGCGCGGCCTCGCCTATCCCACCGACGAGCGCGCCCAGGGCGCGATGCGCGCGCGCCCGCTCCGCATCGACGACGCCACCTTCGTGTTCGACCGCACGCACACCTCGACCGCGACGAGCTCCGCGTGGCGCTACCTCACGCGCTCCCGCGCCGACGCGAGCACCGACGGCGCGCGCCTCGTGGCGCTCCTGCGCGACCCGCAGCGTTCGCCGTGGTTCGTGCTCTTCGCGCTGGGGCTCGCCTTCGCGCTCGGCGCGGGCCACGCGCTCTCACCGGGCCACGGAAAAACGCTCGTGGGCGCCTGGCTCGTGGGCGCGCGCGGCCGCCCCAGGCACGCGCTCGTGCTCGGCGCCTCGGTCACCGTGGCCCACACCGCGTCGGTGTTTCTCATCGGCCTCCTCGCGCTCGTGATCGAGCAGCGCGTGGGCTCCGACAAGCTCATTCGCACGCTCGAGCTCGCCTCGGGCGCGCTCGTCGCCGGCATCGCGCTGTCGCAGCTCCCGGGCCGCGTGCGGCGCATGCGCGGCGGCGCGCAGCCCCCCGCGCACGACCACGATCACTCCCACGACCACGATCACTCCCACGACCACGGCCACTCGCACGCGCCGCCCGACGAGCTCTCGCTGCGCGGGCTCATCGCGCTCGGCGCGAGCGGCGGCATCGTGCCGTGCCCCGGCGCGCTGGTGGTGCTGCTCGCGGCCATCGGGATGCACCGCGTGGCCTTCGGGCTCGCCCTCCTGGTGGCCTTCTCGCTCGGCCTCGCGTCGGTGCTCACGGGCATCGGGCTGGTGTTCGTGATGGCGCGGCGGAGGTTCGAACGCATCAGCACCGACGGGCTCCTGCTGCGCGCGCTGCCGGTGCTGTCGTCGTGCGCGGTGTGCGCGCTGGGCGTTGTGATCGCCGCGCGCGCGCTGGCGAAGTAGCTCAGTCGAGCGCGGCGTCGAGGGAGGCGCCGCCGTCGGAGCCCGCGACGCCGTCGCAGCGCTCGTTCACGGCGGGTATCACGATCTCGATGTCGCGGTAGCCGAGGTTGGCGCGGCCGTCGCCGAGAAACTGCACGCGCGCGGGCACGCGCACCGTCTCTCGCGCGCGCGGGAGCGGGCTCACGAGCTCGAGCGAGAAGGTGAGCCGCGTGCCCGGAATCACGCCGTAGAAGGCGCTCTCGTCGAAGCGCTGCACGGCGTCGGCGGGCGCGGCCGACGCGGGGCGCACGGCGCGAACGTAGCGGCTCGCGGGCACCGCGGGGTCGAGGTCGAGCACGCGCGCCGAGGCGTTGAAGCGCACCTGGCGGGTGAAGGTTTGCACCGCCGAGACGACGCGCGCGTCGAGGTCGGCGCCGTCGCTGCGAATGGTGATCACGAGGGGCGCGCCCGCGGCGGTCACGGTGCTGGTGGCCGTGGCGATCTGGTTGAGGTCGGCGAGGCCCGAGAGCGACGACGAGCCCGAGTTGACGCCGATCACCCGCGCGTTGAGGGCGTTGAGCGCCCCGACGGCCTCGTCGAAGGTGTGCGGCCCCCGCGACGCGCGGCAGTTGGGAATCGTGGGCGGGCACTGCGAGGGGCTGAGAAAATCGTTGGTGGTGTAGGCGTTGCGCGCGCCCGGGCCGTTGTGCGACGGCGCGTCGGCGATGAGCACCACGATGGGCAGCGCCTCGCGGCGAAAGCACGCGTAGCCCGAGCGGCTCGGGCCCGCGCAGGGCGAGCGCGCCGAGATCCACGGGCCGTAGCCCTCGCCCGAGGCCACTTGAAAGAGCGCCTCGACCATGGCCTCGGGGTTGTCGCCGCCCCCCGAGGCCACCGTGCTGTTCACGGCGCCTTGAACGTTCGAAACGCTGCGGTCGATGGGCGACACGAGGGTGAAGGGCACGTCGCCGCGGTCGCCGTAGGGGCTCAGCGGAAAATCGGCGTAGGTGGCCACGCCGAACTGCACGTCGCTGATGGCCCGCACAATCTGCGGAACGATGGTGTTCTGCAGGTTGGCCTTCACGTTGTCGATCTCACCGTCCATCGAGCCGGTGCGGTCGATGAGGAAGAACACGTCGGCCACCGAGAGCTGCGGCCGCGTCTCGAGGGCCACGCGCACCGGGCCCGCGCCGGGCACCTCGTCGACGCAGAGCACCGACGGGGGCGGCGGCACGTCGGCCACGTCTTCGCGGTCGACGGGCACGTCGGGCACCGTGAGGCCCGTCTTGGCGCCACAACCGTGGAGCAGCCCGGCGGCGAACACCAGCGCGGCGAGAGGCGGCCTGAGGGGCGTGCGACGAAGCATACGGGCAGTGTAGGGATCGAGCGCGGGTACGTCCATGCGGCGCCAGGTGCCTCCGCGGGTCACTTCTCTTCGCGGCGCTTTCGCTTCGATGCGCTCCGGGCGCTCTTGGCCTCTTTGCTCGCGGCCTCCCAGCGGGCGCGGTCGTCGGTGAGGGCCGCGAGGTAGTCGATGGGCACCTCCGCGCGCGGCGCCGCCTCGACGCGCACACCGGAGAGCGCGTCGGCGAGGGCGAGGCGCGTGGGCAGGTCGAGGGGCACCGGCGCGTCGACGTCGCGCGCCGCCGCGGCGATGGGGCCGAGGGCGTCGAGGGCGAGGTGCCCGCGCGCGATGAGGTCGCGGGCGGCGCGCGCGAGGTCGTGCACGCTCGAGCCCACGTCGTTCATGAGCACGGCCCCTACGCGCAGCGCCGACGCGGGCGGCAGCACGCCGTCGCTCACGAGCGCCAGGGCCGCTTGAAAGTAGTTGAGCACCGGCACCACGCGCGCGCCGTAGCGTTCGAAGAAGGCCGGCTCGCTCTTGCGGTCGAGGTGAATGAAGATGCGCCGCACGGGGTTGGTGCGCTCCACGAGGTTCGCGAGGCGAATGGTCTCGGAGATGGCGTCGGGGTACGCGTGCGCGTGCTCCATCACCGCGGTGAGCATCTTGTCGTTGAGGCGGTCGGCGAGAATGTCGGCGTAGAGCGAGTAGATGAGCGCGTCGGCCTCGGCGTCGTCGCCGAAGAGGGTCTCGGGCACGTCGGCGGGGCACCGCGTGCGGGCCGCGAGCAGCGCCGGGAGCTTGTAGCCCACCTGGTCGCGCAGCGCGCGGAAGCGAAAGCGCAAGAGGTTCTTGAGCGAGGGCTTGAGCACGAACTCGTCCCACTGCACGCCGTCGAGGCGGAGCTTCGACTCGAGGGTGGCGCGCATCTGCTCGGGGCTGCCCGACAAGATGGTGACCTTCGAGGGCACCGCGGTGCGCAGCTCGCGGATGAGGGCCGCGGCGCCGGGCACGGTGCGCTTGCCCTCGGGCTTCTCGACCGCCGTACGAACGATGTCGATCAGCGTGTCGAAGTCGGTGTGCAGGTAGGTCTTGTCGAGGTCCCAGCGAAAGAGATGCTGGATCTTCTGCGGCGCGTTCTCGTCGAGCTCAGACACGCCGCAACCCTATCACCGATCGCGCGCCTTCATCACGCGGCGGCGGGCGCGGCGACAGAACACAGCGGCCCCGATGGCGCACAGGCCCCACGGCGCGGCGGAGCTCTGCGCGGCGCCCGTGGCGCTGCACGCGCAGCCGCCCTCGGCGCGCACGGCGGGGCTCACCGCGGGCGCGTCATCGCCTGCGTCGGAGCCGGGCATGGACATCCCGTCGGGCGGCGGAATGGTGGGCACGTCGGGGTTGAACGGAACGTCGCGCGCGCCCGCGTCGGAGGGTACGAAGCCCGCGTCGTCGAGGGGCACCTCGCCCGCGTCGGCGCCGGGCACGGTGGTGACGAGGCGCCCGCGCTCGGCGGTGGCGAAGGCGTACCCCATGGCGCACGAGTCGACGGCCTCGTCGAACTCGGCGGCGAGCTCGTCGTTCACGTCTTCGGGGGCGGCGAGGAGCACCCACACCACGTCGAGGTCGCGCGAGGCCGACGGGTACGCGGGGTTGCGCGGCCCGTTGGCGCGCACGATGTCATCGATGCTCAGGTCGACGCGGCGGCCGCGGACGGTGACCACGCGGTTGTAGTACTCGGGCGCGCTGTCGCGGCTGATGTTGCGCGGCACGTTCTGCGGCTCGGCGATGAGAAACGTGACGGGCACCTCGGAGGGCGGAATGAGCCCCATGGTGTAGAGGTCGTAGGGCGAGAAGCGAAACGTGGGGCGGTCGGTGCGAAACTGGCCGGGGGCGAACTCGTTCCAGTTGTTGCCCTCCATGGGCGAGCCGCCGCTGTTGAGAAAATAGCTCCAGTGCGAGCGGTTTACGACCATGCCGTTCTGGGAGTTGCCGCGCCCGAGGAGCGCGTCGCGCGTGAGCGCCGCTGGCCCGGTGCTCGCGTCGCTCACCGCGTCGCGCGCGGCGTCGCTCCCCACGTCGCCGAGGGGAACATCGACCGCGGCGTCGTCGACCGCGGCGTCGGTGAGCGCGTCGGGCGCGCCCGCGTCGACGCTGGCGGGATACGCGGGCACGGCGAGGTTGGCGCCGTAGCGGTGACCGAACTCCTGCGTGCAGATGAGAAAGCGACCGAAGATCACCGAGCGGGGGTCGGTGTAGAAGCGGTACGAGTTGAGGTACACGAACCCGTCGATGGGAAAGGCCGACCCGAAGAACGAGTTGGTGTCGAACACCTCGCTGCGGCCGTCGACGCTGCTGCGCTGCCCGATGCCGCGCACGTCGTTGCGAATGGGGAGGTAGAACGCGAGCGGGTCGTTGCTCGACGGGATTTGCATCGCCGCGAGGAAGCGCCCCTCGTGGAAGCCCTCGACCTCGCCCAGCGCGGCCGTCGCCTCGGCGATGAACTGCGCCGTGGCGCGCGTGTTCGACGTAGGAATGGTGTCGCCGTAGTCGCCCACGTCGTCGGTGAGGATGTACCCGCGGCGCGTGACGCGCGCGACGACGATGGCCTCGGCCGTGGCGCTCTGGAGCGCGACGCCCAGGCCGAGAAATGCTGCGAGACGCTGAGGGTCGAGGCGCATACGCGGTGTGATTCCTACAAAATCTCTGAGAGCGAACGCATCCGAACGTCGAAGGCCGCGGACCCTACCACTTGTCGATTCGCACCGGAACGTGGCCCCTCCCGCGGCGCGTGTGCCACGGCCCGTGGCGTTGTGCGCTGGCACCGGGGGGTAGAGCGGGCCTACGCTCCCGCGCCGTGACGAACCGAGACCCCTACCGCGACGAGCGCGCGACCCTCGCCGCCGAGAACGACCGGCTGCGCGCCGAGAACGCCGCGCTGCGCACGCACCGCCTCCAGCGGTGGGCGCGCGTCGCCCTGGCGCTGTGCCTCTTCGCGCTCCACGTAGCGGCCATCACGTACGTCCCCAACCTCATCAACGCGCGCGACGACGGCCGCGTGTACCTGGGCGCCCTCGCCTCGGTGGCGCTCCTCGTCGTCGACGCCTGGGCCGCCGTTCGCTTGTTCTCGCAGAAGGTCAACGATCAACCATGAGCCCCGCACCGCACCGTTCTGGCAGCGTCTCTACGGAGACCAAATCGTTCGCGCGCAACGCCTTCATCACCCTCGCGGTGCTCGTGGGCGCCTGCGTGGTGGGCTCGGCGAGCTGCACCCGCGTCGACCCCGGCCACGTGGGCATCCGCGTGCGCCTCGCGGGCAGCTCGCGCGGCGTGCAGAACGCTCCCATCGTGACGGGTTGGGTGATGTACAACCCGCTCACCGAGCTGGTGGTGGAGTTTCCCACCAGCGTGCAGAACATCGTGTGGACGCGCGACGCCCACGAGGGCTCGCCCGCCGACGAGTCGATCACGTTCGCTTCGCAAGAGGGCGTGAGCGTCAACGCCGACGTGGGCCTCGCGTTTCACATCGACGCCGACAAGGCCCCGCGCCTCTACGGGCGCTTCCGTCAGCGCGACGTGCTCGTGCTCGCCCACGGCTACGTGCGCAACGTGGTGCGCGAGGCCATCAACGAGACCGCCTCCGAGATGCCCGTGCAAGACATCTACGGCGCGGGCAAGACGCGCCTCCTCAACGAGAGCCTGCGCAAGGTCACCGAGCGCCTCTCGTCCGAGGGTTTCGTGATCGATCAGCTCACGTTCAACTCGGCGCTGCGCCTGCCCGACAACGTGGTCGCGGCCATCAACCGCGCGATGGAGGCCACGCAGAACGCCATTCAAGCCGAGAACCGCGTACGCCAGACGCGCGCCGAGGCCGACCAGCAGGTGGCGGCTGCGCGGGGTGAAGCCGAGGCCGCGCGCCAGCGCGCGAGCGGCGAGGCCGACGGGCTCCTCATTCGGGCGCGCGCCGAGGCGCAGGCCAACGAGATCATTCGCCTCTCGATGACGCCCGCGGTGATTCAATACCGCACCCTCGAGCGCTGGGACGGGCACCTCCCGGTGGTGAACTCCGGTCAGATTCCGATGCTCACCATGGACACCGCGCAGATTCTCAACGTGCCCGAGGCCGAGCGCCGCGCGCGCCTGCAAGAGCTTCTGCACGCCAACGCCGCCCCCGGCGTGGCCCCTCCGCCCGCCGCCAACGCGCCCCCCGCCGCCAACGCGCCCCCCGCCGCCGCGTCGCCGCGCCTGCAGCCCGTCGCCCCGCCGCAGCCGTAGGGCACGTGCGCGATGTGATGTGAGTCGCCGGGGGAGTGACAGGGTACGTCCGTCAGAAAGAGGCGCGCTCCGAGGGGCAGCGGCTATCGTACGCGCCCCCCAATGACCACCGGATCCACTTCGAAGGGCGCGCAGGCGCCCGCGATGCAGCAGTACCTCCGCGAGAAGCAGTCGCACCCCGACGCGCTGCTCTTCTTTCGCATGGGAGATTTCTACGAGCTCTTCTTCGACGACGCGCTCACCGCCGCGCGCGCGCTCGACCTCACGCTCACCTCGCGCAACAAGAACGAGCCCGACAGCATTCCCATGTGCGGCGTGCCCTACCACGCGGCGCAGACCTACGTGGCGAAGCTCCTCGATCTCGGCCACGCCGTGGCCCTGTGCGAGCAGCTCGAGGATCCCTCCAAGGCCAAAGGGATCGTCAAGCGCGGCGTGGTGCGCGTGCTCACGCCCGCCCTCGTGCTCGATGGCGACGCCCTCGACGCGCGGTCGAACCAGTTTCTCGCCGCGGCCGTTCCGCCCGAAGGTGGCGCCGACATGCCGGGCGCGTGGGCCCTCGCCGCGTACGACCTCACGACGGGCGAGCTCTTCTCCGCAGAGGTCCCCGACGCGATGAGCCTCGTGGGCGAGCTCGCGCGCCTCGACGTGCGCGAGCTCCTGTGCCCCGCCGATGCCGAAGTGTTCGTGCGCGCGCAGGTGAAGCTCCTGCCGCGGGTGTTTGTTCGAAGCGCCCCGTCGATGCTCCCCACGGCGGCCGCGGAGCTCATCGCGAAGACCATTCCCGAGGGCGAGGTGCGCGCGTCGCTCGAGGGTATGTCACCGGGCGCGCGCTGCGCGGCGGCCATGGCCCTGCGCTACGCGCTCGTGTCGCAGCCGGGCCACGCCATTCCGCTGCAGCGCGTGGGGCGCCTCGACGTGAAGGATCACCTGCACCTCGACGAGACCACGCAGGTGCACCTCGAGATTTTTCGCACGCTGCGCGGCGAGAAGAAGGGCACGCTGCTCGCCCACCTCGACGCCACGGTGACCGCCATGGGGGCCCGTCGGCTGCGCTCGTGGCTCGCGTTTCCGCTGCAAGATCCGCGGCGCATTCGCAAGCGCCACGACGCCGTCGACGCGCTGGTGACGTACCCCGAGGTGCGCGCCCGCGTGCGCGCCGCGCTCGACCTGGTGCCCGACCTCGAGCGCATCGCCATTCGCGCCACGCTCGGCGCTGCTACACCGCGCGACCTCGGAATGCTCCGCGACGGGCTCGTGAAGGTGCCCGAGGTGATGGCCGCGCTCGCCGCGCAGCCCGACGCCGCCGAGGCGCTGAAGTCGGTGCGCACGGCCGACGTGTGCGAAGACCTCGCCAAGATTCTCGCGGGCTCGCTCGCGGATCAACCGCCCGCGCTCGTGGCCGACGGGGGCATCTTTCGCGATGGCTTCGACCCCGAGCTCGATCGCTACACCGGGCTCATGAAGAGCGGTCGCGACGTGATCCTCGAGCTCGAGCAGCGCGAGAAGGAGCGCACCAAGATTGCGTCGCTCAAGGTGCGCTACAACAGCGTGTTCGGGTACTACATCGAGATCACCAAGGCCAACCTGCACCTCGCCCCGAAGGACTATCACCGCAAGCAGACCATCTCGACGGGCGAGCGCTTCGTCACGGAAGAGCTCATTCAGCTCGAGCGCGAGATCGTAGAGGCCGAAGACAAGGTGCGCGAGCTCGAGGCCGCGCGCTTCGAACAGCTTCGCAAGCGCGTCGCCGACAACGCCACGCGCCTCTCGCGCCTCGCGGGCACGCTCGCCGACGTCGACGCCCTCAGCGCCTTCGCCGAGACGGCGCACCGCCACCACTACGTGCGCCCCACCGTCGACGACGGCACCGTGATCGAGCTTACCGACTCGCGGCACCCCGTGGTCGAGACCATGCTCGAGCCCGGCGCCTTCGTGCCCAACGACGTGACCCTCGACATGAACGGCGCGAGGCTGCTCCTCGTGACGGGGCCCAACATGGCCGGCAAGAGCACGCTCATGCGCCAGGTGGCGCTCATCGCGCTCATGGCCCAGGCGGGGAGCTTCGTGCCCGCGCGCACCGCCCGCATCGGCCGCGTCGACCGGGTGTTCACCCGCGTGGGAGCGTCCGATGACCTCGCCCGCGGCGCGAGCACCTTCATGGTCGAGATGCGCGAGACGGCCTCGATTCTGCGCAACGCCACGGCGCGCTCGCTGGTGCTCTTCGACGAAATCGGTCGCGGCACGAGCACCTTCGACGGCCTCTCGATCGCGTGGGCCGTGGCCGAGTATCTGCACGACGTCGTGCGCGCGCGGTCGCTCTTTGCCACGCACTACCACGAGCTGTGCGCCCTCTCGGAGACGCGCAAGCACGTCGAGAACGTGAACGTGTCGGCGCGCGAGACCGGCGACGACATTGTGTTCTTGCACAAGCTCACCGCGGGCGGTGCGAGCCGCTCGTACGGCGTGGCGGTGGCCAAGCTCGCGGGCCTCCCCGAGCCCGTGCTGGTGCGCGCGCGGGGCCTGCTCAAAGACATGGAGCGCGGCGAGGGCCCCTTTCGCCGACCCGCCCGGCAGATGGGCCTCTTCGAAGAGAAGCCCGCCGCGCAAACGCCCGTGACGCACCCGGCGCTCGAGGCGCTCACGCACGCCGACGTAAACCGCATGACGCCCCTCGACGCCCTGCACCTCGTGGCGCAGCTGAAGGCCATGGTGACGCCCTCGAAGTAGGTACGCAAAGTGTGATATGCGCGTTAGAATGAAGGCTCGCTCGCGCTCTCTCTTCGCTGTTCCGATCGTCGCGTTCGGTCTCGTGGGGTGCGGGTCTGATCCCGCGCCCGCGCCCGTCGACGCCGCGGTCGATGTGCCCGCTGACTTCGTCGATGCGAGCGCCGATGGCGCCCCCGACGTCGCGCCCGACGTCGCCGTCGACGCGCCCGCGGATGTGCCCGCGAAGCCCGTGGCGTCGCCCGCCACGTGCAACCCGCTCTCGATCACGAGCGAGTGCCTGCCGCCGTTTCCGAGCGACTTTCTCACCCGCGAAGATCCCACCACGCCCACGCGCCGCAGGCTCGCGCTCCCGTCAGGCTCGCTCAATACCCCGCCGGGCACCACGCCCATCGAGATGGGGCCCTTCAACCGCGCCGACGGGTGGCCCACCTCCGAGCCCCTCGTGGCGCACCTGGGCGTGGCCCTGCGCGCGAGCGACCTCACTGACATTCGTAACCCCGCGCGCTCGATGGAGGCCACCAACCCCATCGCGGTGTTCGACATGGCCACCGGGCGCCGCGTACCCTTTCTCGCCGAGATGGACGCCAACGCACGCGACCCGTCGCGCGCCGCGCTCATCATTCGCACGCTCGAGCCGCTGGCCTTCGGCACGCGCCACGTGGTGGCCATTCGCCGCAGCGTGAGAACGGTGGCGGGCGCGGAGCCGCCGGTGTCGCCGGGCTTCGTCGCGCTGCGCGACACCGTGCCCTCGATGAACCCGCGCATCGAGGCCGCGCGCGCCCGCTACGAAGAGGTGTTCACCTTTCTCGCGCGCCAGGGCTACACGCGCAACGAGCTCTACCTCGCGTGGGATTGGACCACCGCGAGCCGCCAGCACGTGCTCGGGCCCATTCTCTCGATGCGCCAGGAGGTGTTTCGCCGCGCGGGTATGGCCGGGGGCATTCCCTTCACCATCGACCGGGTGCAAAACGACCCGAACACCAACACCGCGCGCATCGTGTACGGCACGTTTACGCCGCCCAACTTTCTGGGCGACGACAACACCCTGCGCTTCGCCGCCGACGGCAGCGCCCTCGTGCAGCCGACGCCCATCGCCTACCCCTTCACCATGGTGATCCCCGCGCGCGCGCGGCGCGAGGGGCAGCCCCTGCCGCTGGTGGTGTTCGGCCACGGCGTCTTCGGCCGCGGCGAGGAGTACCTCACCGGCGGCATCGGCACCGAGATCATTCAGCCCCTCGCCGAGCAGACGGGCGCCGTGGTGGTGGCCACCAACTGGATCGGCCTCTCGGGCGACGACCAGGCGCTCCTCGTGACGCAGGTGGTGCCCAACATCAACCGCATCAACCTCGTGACCGACCGCCTCACGCAGTCGCTGGTGAACAACCTGTCGCTCATCGAACTCTCGGTGGGCGCCATGGGCGCCGACCCGATGGTGCGCGTCGGCGCGAGCCCCGTGGTCGACCCCACGCGCGTGTACTACTACGGCGTGAGCCTCGGGGGCATCCAGGGCTCGTCGCTCACGTCGGTGTCGCGGCACATCTCGCGCGCCGTCGTGGCCGTGCCCGGCGGCTCGTGGTCGAACATTCTGCCGCGCTCGATCGTGTACGCGCCCATCAAGATGTTCATCGACATTCGGTACCCCGACCCCCTCTTGCAGACGGAGTTTCTCTCGCTGCTCCAGTCGCGCTTCGACCACACCGACGGGGTCAACCTCGCCACGCTGGCCTTCCGCGACCCGCTGCCCGACGCCCCGCGCGACCGCCGCGTCGTGCTGCAAGAGGCCATCGGCGACTGCCAGGTGCCCAACATCAGCACGCGCATGCTCGCGCGCGCCTTCGGGGTGCGCCAGCTCACGCCCGCGGTGGAGCCCGTGTACGGCCTCATGCCCACCACGAGCCCCGGCACCGCGAGCGCGCTGGCCCAGTACGAGCTGCCCGCCAACCTCATGCGCTACTCGGCCCCCGACACCAACCTCGTGCCCACGATGGACAACAACACGCACTCCGACTCGGTGTCGCTCCCCGCGGCGCTGGCGCAGGTGCGCGCGCTCCTCGCGACGGGCTCCGTCGAGCAGGCGTGCATGGGCACCTGCAACCCCGACTGATTCAATCTTCGCGGTCTACGAGGGGGCGCCGCGTCACGGCGCCCTCCATCGTGCGGTCGCCCACCGTGACATAGAGCTGCCCGTCGTTGTGCACGAGCGTGAGGCTCATGTTGCGGTCGATCTTGGCCTCGAGGGCGTCGAGGAGGGCCACGTCGACGGAGCACACCTCGATGTCTTCGCCCTTGTGGAGCTTCGCGCCGCGGGCCTCACGCCGTAGCAATTCGGGGTCGTCGTGGGTGAACACCGTCACCCGCGCGCCGAGCTTGCTGGCCTTGTGGAGCCGCTCGATGGAGGGCCGCCCGATGTCGACCCAGAGGTCGACGCGGCCGTCGCCCTGGCGCGCCCACACTGCCGGCTCGTCGGTGACGAAGAGGCCCTTCGAGAAGGCGATGCCCTCGACGTAGCAGAGCCCGTACGCGATCGTGCGCAGGAGCATGTAGCGCAGCGACTCGGAGGGGTGCCGCGCGACGCGCAGGTCGAGGGCCTCGTACACGCCGCGGTCGACGTCGGAGAGGTCGATGCGCAGGTGGTGAATGGTGGCGGTGAGGGCCATCGTGCGTCAGCGCGTCGCGCGCAAAGGGGTGTTCATGGCGGGGGCGCGACTGTACCCGAAAGCGCCCCGCGGGCGGCGCTCTTCAGGTGGGTGCGCGGCCCGGCTTGCGGGCGCGGCGCACCTTGCGGCGGGCCACGGCGACGAGCAGCGCGTCGGCGAGCGCGCGCATCACCGCGGCGCCTTCGCGGAGCTCCCACGGCGCGTCGAGCGCGTGCCAGGCGGCGTCGCCCACGCGCACCCAGGCCACGTAGAAGAGGTCGCTCGCGGAGGCGCGCGGCGAGAAGATCACGCGGCCCGCGTCGGGCACGTCGCTCCACGCGTCGACGCGGGTGAGCTCGACGCGGCGATGCGCGAGCTCCGACGCGAGGGGCAGTGACAAGAGGGCGCACTCCTCGTCGGCGACGGCGCGGTCTTCGGCGGTCTCGCAGCGCCACACGAGGCGCACGCGCGAGCCCGCGGGGCCGAACACACGCAAGAGGTCGGACTGCAACGCGAGGGCGAGCGACTCGACGAGCACGAGGGTCTGCGCCGCGAGGGCGGGCTGCTTGTAGCGCTGCTCGGCGGGGCGATCGATCACCACCGTGAGGTCGCGGCGCGCGTCGAGGAGGGGGCTCTCGTCGCGGGTGTAGTACAAGAGCTCGCCCTCGGCGTAGCGGATGTCGAAGAGGTCGGGCGCGTCGGGCGCGCTCTTGCCTTCGCCCACGTAGGCCACCTCGGAGCGCACGAGGTTTTCGAAGCTCCCGCGGGTGGAGATCGCGTCGAAGCCCCCGGCGGGGTAGTGGTCCGACTCTTCGGCGTCGACGGGCACCTCGCGCGCCGTCTGACGGATGCTCAGCGCCACCGCGGCGGGCACCGCGCCGATGCGCCCCGCGAGGCCGTTCACCTCGCGCAGCGCGAGGCGCGCGCTCTCGCTCGGGAGCTGCGGGAGGTGCGCGATCTCCCAGAGGTCTTCGGCGGCGAAGAGGCGCCCCGCGGGGAGGTTCGGCGTGAGCTCGGTGAGCTGCTCCATCGCCCACGCAGACCACGCGGGGTCGACGCGCGCAGGCCACTCTTCGAAGCGCGCGGGGAGCGACGCGGGGAGCTCGGGCGTGAGCGCGCGCAGATGCGCAGGGTTGCCGAACACCACGGCCTCGCAGGCGCGCAGCGGACGCGCGAGGGCGAGGCCCACGGCGTGCGCTACGGCCGCGTCGCGGTGCGCGGCGCCGAGGCCGGCGATCACCACGTGGGCCTCGACGAGGGTGGGGTCGAGCGCCCAGCGCCCGAGCACGCGGTCTTCGTAGGCGAGGCGCAGCGCGCGCTCGGCGTCGGGCCAGCGCGCGAGGTCGCGCGACGAGGCGAAGCGAAAGTCGCGGCCGCGCAGGAGCAGGTGCCCGAGGTCGTGCACGAGGTTGAGTGGGAGGTGATCGTCGCCCGCGTCCCAGCGCGCGCGGAGCCACCCGAGCGACGCCGGGAGCGCCTCGGAGAGCGCCTCGCCGAAGGCCGTGAGGTAGCACCACGCCGGGAGCGCGTGGGTGAGCTCTTCGCGTGTGAGGTCGTGCGACACGGGCGAAGGGTGCGCTCCGTCAGTTTGCGCCGAGGCCGAGGAGGGCGCGCACCTTCTCGGCCACCGCGGGGAGCTCGTGGCGCCGGTTGCCCGCGTACGCGAGAAGGCCCAGGTCGGGCGTTTGCACCGCGCCGCCGTGAAACAGAAACGCCCGCGTGCGGATCACCTTGTAGAGCTTCACGAGCTTGCGGTCGCTGATGAGCACCTTGTCTTCGGTCTCGAGGGTGCGCACCACGCGGCGAAACTCGGCGAACACGCCCGTAGGGAACCACTGCTCGCGGTCGGCGCGGCCGTCGCCCTGGGCGCCGAAGGTGAGGTCCATGTACCGCTTGAGCTTGAGAAAATCGTCGAAGCTCGCGGTGCCGCGCGCCCACGGCTTCTGCTCCGTGGCCCGGTACACCTCGTTCATGATGCCCGCGTCGACGAGCTCGGTGAAGTGCGTGTCCTTCACGGGGCGCGTCTCGATCTTGAGCACGAAGCGGTCGGCCAGCGCGTCGAGCTCGCTCTGCTCGGGGATGTCGTTGGTGGCCGCGAAGAGCATGCGCAGCGCGACGGGCACGGGCTCGCCGTCTTGATAGTACTTTCGCTCGTTTACAATGGTGAGAAGCGTATTGAGAATGGCGCTGTTCGACTTGAAGATCTCGTCGAGAAAGGCCACCCGCGCCTCGGGCAATTTGCCCTTCGTGCGCCGCACGAAGCGCCCCTGCTTGAGCAGGTCGATGTCGATGGGGCCGAGAATCTCGCTGGGCTCGGTAAACTTCGTGAGCATGTACTCGAAGTAGTCGTCTTGCCCGAGGCCGAGGCTCTCGACGAACTTCACCACGAGGTCGCTCTTGGCCGTGCCCGGCGGGCCCACGAAGAGCAGCGGCTCCTGCGCGCAGGCGCAGATCGTGGCGAGGTCGATCTCGTCGGCGCGGTTCACGAAGTACTCGCGCAGCGCGCGGCGGTGCGTGTTGATGCGCGCGCGAATGTCGTCGATCTCGCGCTCGAGCTCAGTCAGCGTCCACATGCGTCTCTCCAGTCTGCGAGGATCCTGCGGCGAATCACCTGCTCCTCCTCGTCGAGGTAGGCGCGCACGCGGTCGCCGCGGAAGGTGACGTCGTCGACCACGGCGTCGACGGTGCGCTCGGCGATGAGCACCTTGTGGGTCTCGTACAGCCGCTGCGTGCTCGCCGTGAACGAGTCGGTGAAGCGCCCGAGGCCCGCGAGGAGCCGCGCGCACCACTGCGCCCGCGCGGCGTTGGGCCAGTGGCGCAGGGCCGCGAGCACGGCCACGCCCGCGTCGTAGCGGCCCACGTGGTCGAGCGCGCCGTCGAGCACGTCGTCGACGCACTCGCCGATGAGCGCCTCGGCGCGCTCGGGGTCGCGCGCTTGCAGAAACCCGTCGGCGAGGGCGGCGCGGAGCTTGATGCCCTCGCGCTGACCGCGCAGCGACACGGGCTCGAGCGCGTCGAGGAAGCGCCGCGCCGACGCCCCGGCGCCGAGCTTGCGGAGCGCCGCGAGGCCGGGGGTCACCGCGAGCAGCAGGTCGCGCAGTGAGAGGGCGTCGGGCGCGCTCGCGAGCGACACCACCTCGTCGAGGAGGCGGTCGACAGCGGC
>CANMAT010000013.1 GCA_947494865.1 Deltaproteobacteria bacterium | reverse complement strand
TGGAGCGAATCGCGACGACGAGGCCGAGGCCCGCGACGAGGGCCGCGGCGGCGGCGAGCCACCACGAGGCGCGCGGGGCAGCGGGCGCCTGCGGCGGTAGCGACTGCGGCGGCTCGGAGGTGACGTCGAGGGGAACGGGCGTGAGGGGCGGGCCGCTCGGGTGCAGCGGCGGGAGCACGGCAGGCGCAGACCCCTCGGGGGGCGTGAGCTTCAGCGGCGACGAGACGGGCTCGTGCACGGGCTCGTGCACCGGGGTGAAATTGCGCGAGCGAATGGCGTCGACGTCGGGCGTGGGGCGCCGCGAGCGAATGGCGTCGGTGACGGGCGTGGGGCGTCGCACGCGCAGGGTGCCCGCGCAGCTCGCCTCGCCGCGGGGGCGCTCGTAGGCGAAGCCCGCCCAGCGCTCGTCGAGCTTGCCCGCGAGGGCGTCGGCGAGGGCGCCCGCGAGCTCGGCGCCCGTGGAGAAGCGGTCGTAGCGGCTGCGGGCGAGGCTGCGCTCGGCCCACGCGTCGAGCGCCGCCGGGAGGCCGGGGCACATGGTCGAGGGCGGCGGGATGCGGTGCGTGAGAATGGCCACGAGGAGCTCGGCGATGGCCTCGCCCTCGAAGGGGTGCGCGCCCGTGAGCATCTCGTAGGCGATCATGCCGAGGGACCACACGTCGCTGCGGCCGTCGAGCTCGCGCAGCGAGCGGGCCTGCTCGGGGGACATGTACCGCGGCGTGCCGATGAGCGTGTTGCTGGCCGTGGCGTGGCCCGCGTTCGCGAGGGTGTCGGTGAACTTCGCGACGCCGAAGTCGAGCACCTTCACCACCGTGGCGCCGTGCTCGTTGGCGAGAAACACGTTCTCGGGCTTGAGGTCGCGGTGCACGATGCCCGCGGCGTGGGCGGCGTCGACGGCGTCGGCGATCTGGCGCACCACGTCGAGCACCTCGGCCTGCGCGGGCCGCGGCGCGCGCGCGAGGCGCCGCGCGAGCGACTCTCCGCGGAGGAGTTCCATCACGAGAAAGGGCCTGCCGTCGGCCGCGACGCCGAAGTCTTCGACGCGCACCACGTTGCGGTGCTGCAGCCGCGCGGCGATGCGCGCCTCGCGCAGAAACCGCTCGATCGCGGCCTTGTCGCGCGACACCGACGGGATGAGCACCTTCACCGCCACGGCGTGCCCGAGCACCGCGTGGCGCGCAGAAAAGATCTCTCCCATCGCGCCTTCATCGATTTTCTCGACGAGCGCCCAACGGTCGGCAAGGATCTCCTCAGCCTGCGGCATCGGTGCCCTGCACTCTATCGACCCGCGTTCAAGAGGGCAAATCCTTACGCAACTTCGCGCGCGGGCCGATCGCGAGGGCGATCGCCCCGTTGCGGCTCCCGTCGCCGCGTCTTTTGTGATTGAAGGTTGCGGCGCCCCGCGGGCGCCTCTGTACAAACCCCGATGAGCGACCGACCGTGAGCCCTACACCCACCGCAGCCCGAACGCCCCGGCGGCGACGCGTCGGCGCGCTCTCGGTGGGGCTCCTGGCGGTCGTCGCGGCCCTGGTGCTGGTGGCGCGCACGCGGTGGTTCAGCCAGCGCGTGGCCGAGCGCATTCAGCGAGAGGTGAGCGCCGCCACGGGCCTCGACGTGCGCATCGGCCGGGTGAGCTTCTCGTTCTGGGACTTCGCCGTGCGGGTCGACGGGGTCTCGGTGGGCCGCGCCGGCGCGCCTCGCCTCGCGCGCGTCGACTCGCTCATGGTGGCCCCCTCGCCGCAAGACCTCGTGCGCGGCCGCGTGCAGCTCTCGCGGGTGAGCGTCGAGGGCGCCGAGGTCGACCTGCGCTTCGAGGTCCGCGACGGGCGCGTGGTGCTGGCCAACGGGCCCGTATCCCGTGGCGGCGGCGGCGGCGGCGGCGGCGAGCTCCCCTTCCGCGACATCGATCTGAGCGACGTGCGGGTGCGCGTGCACCACCCCGACCTCGGCGACCTCACGCTCGACTCCGTCGACGTAGACCTCCTCAACACACCCAACCGCAGGCTCATGGTGGGCGTGCTCGCCTCCGGGGGCTCGCTCCAGGGGCCGCGCCTCTCGGGTCCCATCCGCAGGCTCGAGGCCCGCCTCGCGCTCGACCAGCAGACCGGCGACCTGCGCGTCGCCCTCGCCCACGTCGCCGTCGGACGCCTCGCCCTCGCCGTGCGCGAGGCCCGCTGGTCGCCGCGCGCGCACCAGCTCGACCTCGACGCCCGCTTCGAGGGCCCCATCGAAGACGTGCTCCGCGCCGTGCCCGCCCGCGTGCCCGACATCCGCGGCGTGGCGGCCCTCGACGTGCGCGGCGGGGTCAACCTCGCCACGATGGACTTCCGCGCCGAGGCCGACGTCGACGTGCGCGACCTCGCCCTCCACGCGCCCGACAGCACCGACCACTCGCTCATTCTCCGGTACGACCTCGGCGAGCGCGTGCGCCTGCGCGTCGAGGCCAACCGCGAGCGGCTCATCGCCCACGACCTCCGCGCGCGCTGGTCGGGCGCCGACGTCACGAGCCCCGCGGTCACCCTCGGGCTCACGAACGGCTTCCCCCTCACGGCCGACCTCACCGTGCGCGAGCTCGATTTTACGAAGCTTATGAAGAACGTCACGGTGACCGATCATACGATCGTCCTGTGGACGCTCAACGGGCTCCTGCGTCTCCACGGCGCGCTCGACCCCATGCGCCTCGTGTTCGACATCCCGGGCCTCGAGACCGCCAACTTCGCCATCTTGCGCGACGGGTGGGACCGCGGCCCCCAGCACGCCATCATTCGCATCCCCCGCGCGCGCATCAGCGGCGCGATGATCATCGACGACGACTCCATCGGCTGGTACGGCGTGGCCGCGTCGTTCGCCCACACGCGCTTCGAAGCCGAGCGCATCCGCGTGCGCACCAGCCGCGACCGCACGGGGAGAGACAAAGACATCCAGATCTCTGGGGTGGTGTCGGACCACATCGACCTCGCCGACCTCGCGACGGTGAACGACATCCCCATCGCGGGCATCGCGCACACCCGCGCGTCGGTGCTGGGCAACACCGACGACCCTATCGTCACGGGCACGCTGCGCATCGAAGACTTCGCGTTCAACACCTTTCCGCTGGGCACGCTCGAGACTGCGCCTGATACGCACTGGACGCTGCGCAACCTCCGCGTCGAGGCGCCGCGCATCACCGGCCGCCACCGCCGCAGCCCCTACGAGCTCCACCGCGCGTACCTCGACTTCAGCCGCTGGACGCTCACCGCCGGGGCGCGCGTCACGTCGCCCCGCATGCAGCTCGGCGACTTCTACAACATGTTTCATTTCGAGGGCGACCCGACCTTTACGCCGTACGACGGCGTGGGCGCCATCGACGCGCAGGTCGACTACGCCCTCGGCCGCCCCGGCGACGACCGCGACGGCGTGATGACCGTCGGCGCCACCCTCGCCGACGCCGAGATGGTGGCCTTCGGCGAGCACATCGACCACGGCAGCGCGCGCATCGCGTACGAGTGGTTCCGTCGGCGCGAGGGCGTGCGCGGGGCCCGCGTCTCGGTCGACTATCTGCGCGGCACCAAAGGCGGCGCGCCCATCGAGGTGTCGGGCGCCATGGACCCGGGCGCGCGCATGCACTTCGTCGCGAGCGCGCAGCGCGTCCCGCTGCGCTCGATGGACCTCTTGCAGCAGTCCGAGGCGCCGGTGTCGGGCACCGCCTCGGTGTCGATCAGCGTAGAGGGAACGCCCGACGCCCCGCGCGTCCTCGGCGACGTCTCGCTGCGCGACCTGTCGGCCCTCGGGCGCTCCCTCGGCGCCGTCGACCTGCGCGTCTCGCAGGTGCCCGACGGCCCGCCCTCGCGCGCCCCCGGCGATCGCCCCCCCGCGGGGAGGATCACCCTCGACACGCGCCTCCTCGACGACCGGGTGCGCGTGCACGCCGCCCTGCGCGTGCCGTGGGAGGAGGGCCGCTGGCGCGACGTCACCGGCGTCGACCACCGCGACTACTCCCGCGCGTGGGGGCGCTCCGAGCTCTCGGGCACCCTCTCGACGACCGAGGCTGTTGACGTGCTCCCGTGGCTGCCGCCCACCGTGCTCGCGCGCGCCGGCGCCGACGCCACCGCGCGCACGCGCCTCACCGCCGTGATCGAGCGCGCGCGCCTCGACGACGTGCCCCGCGCCGACGGCCGCGTGGTGATCGACGCCCTCGAGGCCGGCGCGTCGGGGCTGCGCGCCACCCTCGGCACCGGCGCGCCCCTCGTGGTGTGCGCGCGCGCGGGATCGTTCTGGATCGCCGCGGTCGCCGAGCGCGACGGCTGCGGCCCCACGCCCGCGGCCCTCGCGTCGGGCGCCACCCTCTCGGTCGCGGCGGCGCCCTTCGACCTCACGCGCCCGCTGCTCATCGGCCCCGGCGGCGTGCGCGTGTGGCTCGCCGGCGGCGGCGTGGTGGGCGCCACCCCCGCCGACGCGACGCGACTTTTTGGCAGCGTGCGCGCCGAGCTCGACCTCGCCCGCGCCGCCTCGCTCGTGCCGTCGCTCACCTGGGGCCGCGGCGTCGGCGTGCTCGCCGCCGACGTCGCGTGGGACGGCGCGCAGCCCAACCTCTCGGGCTCCGTGCAGATGCACGACGCCTCGGTGGGCGTGGCGGGCCTCCCCGCGCCCGTGAGCAACGTCGACCTCGACGTGCGCCTCCGCGGCAGCGACGTGGTCGTCGAGGCCGCGCGGGCCCGCTACGGCGCCGCCACCGTCGACGCCTCGGGCGGTCGCGTCCACCTCGAGCGCACGCAGGTCGAGCGCATCGACGTGCCCGTGCGCGTGCGCAACCTGGTGCTCTCGTCACGCGACGGACTGCCCGACGGCGTCGAGGTGGGCGCCGACGCCGACCTCCTCTTCTCGCGCGAGCAGGCCGACGAGCCCGCGCTCCTCTCGGGCGACGTCACCGTCACCCGCGGGCGCTTCACGCGGCCGTCGTACCTCTCGTTCGACCTCGCCGGGCGCCTCGGCGGCGACGGCGCGTCGAGCCTCGGGCAGAGCGCCCCCGCCGCGGCCCCCTACGACCCCGCCAACGACTGGCTCCGCTTCGACGTCGCGGTGCACATGCCCACGGCGTTTCGCGTGGCCAACAACCTCATCGACGCCGACATTCGCTTCGGCCAGGGTCGGCCCTTCACCGTCGTGGGCACCAACCAGCGGTACGGCATTCTCGGCACGCTCGAGATCCCGCGCGGGGTGATGCACCTCAACGAGACCGATTTCGAGATCCGCCGCGCGCGCATCGATTTCGACAACCCCGAGCGCATCGCGCCCGCGTTCGACCTCCTCGCGCAGACCGAGATCCGCCGCACGGCCGACACGACCGTGCGCTCGCAGTGGCGCGTCAACCTGCACGCCTACGGCACCCCCGACCGCGTCAACCTCGACTGGAGCGCCGAGCCCTCGCTCTCGCTCGAAGACATCGTGCTGCTCTTGTTCTTTCGCCTCACGCGCGCCGAAATGGAGCGCGTCGGCGGCATCAACGCCGCGCAGGCCGTGGGCATCGAGGTGCTCTCGCGCGGCCTCGGCCTCGACCGCGTGATCCAGAGCGCCCTGCCCTTCATCGACGAGTTTCGCCCGGGGAGCACCTACAACAACCGCTCGGGCATCATCGAGCCCTCCCTCTCGATCGGCGGGCGCATCACCGACTGGCTCCGCTGGGGCGGCATGACCACCCTCAGCGCGCAGCCCCTCGCGCACGGCACCCTCGACCTGCGCCTCGGCCGCTCGGTGGGCCTGCAGATCTTCCTCAACAACGCCACCAACCAGGTGGGCGCGCAGCTCCCCAACGCGGGCGTCGACGTGCGCTGGAGGCTCCTGCGATGAGGCCCGCGCCGCTGATCCTCGCCGCCCTCGCGTGGGCCTCGACGGCGCGCGCGCAGGAGGACGGCGAGGCGCCCCCCTCCGAAGACCCCGTCGAGTCGGCGAGCGGCCTCGCGGGCCCCATCGTGTCGGTGGTGCTCGCCACGCCCCTCCGCGGCGAAGACCCGTGGCAGCGCGTGGGCCTCTCGCGCGGCGCGCCCTTCTCCGCCGAGCGCGCCCGCGAGGCGCTGCGCGCGGCCCTCGCGAGCGGCACCTTCGCCGCCGCCACCCTCTCGGCTCGCCCCGTCGAGGGCGGCGTCGAGCTGGTGCTCCGCGGTGAGAGGAGGTACCGCCTCGTCGACCTCGACGTGCGCGGCGCCGCGGCGCGCGACGCCGAGCTGGCGCGCGAAGACGCCGACCTCCACGGCGACATGGCCGTCACCGAGGCCACCGTGGCCGAGGCCCTGCAGCGCATCGAGGAGGCCTACCGCGACGCGGGCTTCCCCGCGGCCCGCGCGTCCGCCGAGTGGCGCGAGACCGACACGCCCGGCGCCCGCCAGCTCACGCTGCGCATCGCCGAGGGCCCCGGGCTGCGGGCGAGCGCCGTCGAGGTGTCGGCCCTCGCGCCGGGCTACGACGAGGGCGCGCGCGCCGCGGTGGGCATCGCCGCGGGCGACCTCGCGGGCCCCGTGCGCGTGCGCGTCGGCGAGGAGGCCCTCACCACGCACCTGCGCCGCGAGGGCTTCCTCGACGCGCGGGTGACGGCGTCGGTCGAGGCGCTCCCCGACGGCGGCGCGCGCGTGCGCTACGAGGTCGCGGCGGGGCCGCGCTACGCGATCGAGTGGGTGGGCGCCCTCGCGATGCCCGAAGAGGCGCTCCTCGAATCGCTGCGGCTCGGCGAGGAGCAGGGCTTCACCGAGGCCACGCTGTCGTCGTTCTCGTCGCGCGTGCAAGACTTCTACGCCCGCCGCGCCTGGAGCGACGCCCGCGTGCGCGCCGCGCTCCTCCCCGCCGACCCCGCGCGCGCGGGCGTGCGCACCGTGCGCTTCTCCATCTCCGAGGGGCGCCAGGTGCTCGTGCGCGCGCTGCGCTTCCCCGGCGCCGCGGTGCTCACCGAGGGCGAGCTCACGGCCATCGTCGAGGGGGCCGCGCGCGCCGAGCTCCCGCAGGGCCCGCGCACCTACCGCGGGCGCATCTTCCGCGAGCGCACGTTCACCCCGGGCGCCTACGCCACGGCGGCGCAGCGCATCGTCGACGCGTACCGCGAGCGCGGCTACCTCGACGCCGCCGTCGCGTCGCCCCTCACGGCGCGCGTCGAGACCCCGCAGGGGCCCCGCGTCGACGTGACCTTGCGCGTCACCGAGGGCCCCCGCAGCGCCGTCGAGGAGCTCACCTTCGAGGGCAACCGCACGCAGCCGAGCGCCGCGCTCGCCGAGGCCTGGGGGCTGCGCCTGGGCGTGGCGCTCTCGTACCGCGAGGTGAGCGAAGGGCGCGTGCGCCTGGGCGACTGGTACCGCGAGCGGGGCTACGCCTTCGCCCGCATCGAGCCCGAGATCGTGCGCTCGCCCGACCACACCCGCGCCCGCGTGCGGGTGGTCGTTCACGAGGGGCCCCGCGTGCGCATCGGGCGCGTCGAGGTGCGCGGCAACGTCACGGCGCGCGAGGCGGTGATCCTCTCGCGCCTCGCGCTCCAGCAGGGTGACACCTTCTCGCTCACGGCGCAGCGCGCGAGCCAGCGGCAGATCTACGACCTCGGCGTCTTCACCAGCGTCAACGTGGGCCTCGAAGACGGCGACATCGAGGCGCCCGTGAAGACCCTCCTCGTGCGCGTGGTCGAAGACCGGCGCTACACCATCGAGGCCCGCGCGGGCTTCTCGCTGGGTCAGGGCGCGCGCCTCGGGCTCGAGTTCGCCTTCCTCGACATCGGCGGCTACGCGATGAACCTCGCCGTGCGCCCCGAGGTCGGGTACCTCCTGCCGCTCCCGGTGGTGGCGCCCACGCCGCCCGACATCAGCGGCGTCGCCGACCTCGACGTCAACCGACTCACCGGGCGCTTCCCGGTCTCGCTCGCGTTCCCGTACATCCCCGGGCTCGGCCCCCGCTTCGGCGCCTCCATCGACGCGGTGCTCAGCCGCGCGTTGCAGCCCTGGTCGCTGAGCCTCGTCACCCTCAGCCTCGGCGGAACGCTCTCGTGGCGCCCCGTGCAGCGCCTCGCCCTCTCGTGGACGACCGAGGTGCAGCGCATCGACGTGGGCCTCTTCTGCCGCGCCGACTCCATCGAGGGCTGCCTCATCGAAGACTGCGTCCGCGGCGCCCGCGAGGCCGCCGAGCTCGCGATGCGCCCGCTCAGCAACGAGGAGCTCACCGCCACGACGGCCCGCTGCGCGGTGAGCGTGCGCCCGCAGCTTCAGTCGTACCTCCGCTACGCGCCTGGCCGCAGCGACCTCGCCGCGCTCCGCCTCGGCGTCGTGTGGGACGGCCGCGACAACCCCCTCACGCCCACCCGCGGCGTCTACGCCTCGCTCACGAGCGAGATGCTCTTTCTCATCAACTTCGCGGGCGAGGGGCCGGCCCCGCGCCCGTCGGACATCACCGCCCACTTCGAGGGGCGCCTCACGGGGTACATCCCTCTGCCGGTGGCCAACATGGTGCTCTCGATGAGCGCCCGCGGCGGCCGCAACGTGAGCCTCGCGGGCAACGAGAACACCCACCCCTCGCGGCTCTTCTGGCTCGGCGGCGCGAGCTCGATGCGCGGGTGGACGCAGAACCAGCTCATCCCCCAAGACGCCATCGACGCGGGAGACTTCTCCCTGGGCCAGGGCGGCGAGTTCTACCTCAACCTCGTGGCCGACCTGCGCATCCCTACGGGCTGGTGCCCCTTCGCGGGCATCTGCCTCGAGGTGGGGGCCTTCGCCGACCTGGGCAACGTGTGGCGCAAGCCGCCGCCCGTCTCCGAGTGGTGGCGCCTGCGCTTCTCGCCCGGCGCCGGCGTGCGGGCCACCACCCCCGTGGGCATCCTCGCCTTCGACGTGGGCTTCGTGCCCTTCTACAACCGCGCGGCGGGCGAAAACTGGGTCCAGACGGTGCAGTTCTATCTGGGCAACACGCTCTAACGTGCGCCGAAAACTCGCGCGCGGCAGGCGTTCTATTGTTCGATCGTAGGAGCACTTATGAGCGCAACCATCGGCCCCGGCATGTTCGTGCAGATTCACTACACACTTCGCGACAACCGCGGCAACCTGCTCGAGAGCACCGACGGAGAAGACCCGCAGAGCTTCGTGTGGGGCCTCGGCGCCGTGGTGCCCGGGCTCGAAATGGCGCTCGAGGGCTCGTCCGCCGGCGAGGTGGTCAACGTCACCGTGGCGCCCGAAGACGCCTACGGCCTGCGCGACGACACCGACGTCTTCGACGTCGAGCTCAGCGAGTTTCCCGACCCCTCCAAGGTGGTGATCGGGCAGGAGTTCTCGGCCGAGGGCGACGACGGCACCACGCTCGCCATGCGCGTCGTCGAGGTGCACGAGACCCACGTCACCGTCGACGCCAACCACCCCCTCGCGGGCGAGACGCTCAATTTTCAGGTGCGCGTCGTCGAAGTTCACCCCGCCACCGACGACGAGGTGCTCGCCGCGCGGGCCGAACTGGCCGAGCAGCGCAGCCCCGAGGGCGAGGTCTCGTAGACAGAATACACCCTCTGTCGGAGCCCGCGCGGAGCGCTGGTGAAACGACAGACCGCGGCGTATGGTAGCGCCCTCCGTGGCCCATGGCCGCGGCGCGCTCCAACGATATCTTCACTGCGCACGATGGGTCTCCCCTGTGTCTGCCTCGTCTTCTAGCAACAACCGCCCGACGCCCCGCACCGTACCCTTCACGGTATCTTCCGAGCGCATCGACGCCGACGCCGCGAAGGTGGTCAAGCGGCTGGTGCGCAGCGGTCACGCGGCCTATCTGGTCGGCGGGTGCGTGCGCGACCTCTTGCTCGGTCGCACCCCCAAAGACTTCGACGTTGCCACGAGCGCGCGCCCCAACGAGGTGAAGCACCTCTTTCGCAACTGCCGCATCATCGGGCGGCGCTTTCGCCTCGCGCACATCATGTTCGGGTCGAAGATCATCGAGGTCGCCACCTTCCGCAAAGACCCCTCGATGGACCTCCCCCTCGACGAGTCCATCGACTGGTCAGCCTCGGCCGAGGTTGACGGCGACGACGGCGCCGACGGGCACACCGACGCGCAGGCCGTGATCGCCGCGGCGCGCCCCCGCCGCCCCGACGATGATCAAGACCTTCTCATCCGTCACGACAACGTCTTCGGCGAGCCGTGGGAAGACGCGGCCCGCCGCGACTTCACCATGAACGCCCTCTTCTACGACCTCGAGCGCCGCGAGATCGTCGACTACGTGGGCGGCCTCGCCGACATCGAGCGCAGGGTGATCCGCACCATCGGCGACGCCGACGTGCGCTTCCGCGAAGACCCGGTGCGCATCCTGCGGGCCATCAAGTTCGCCGCGCGCCTCGATTTGGGCATCGAGCCCGACGTGTACGACGCCATTGTGGTGCACCGCGACGACCTCTTGCGCGCCGCGCGCCCGCGCCTCCTCGAAGAGATCTTACGTCTCCTCCGCGGCGGCGCCTCGCGCCGCGCCTTCTGGCTCGCGTGGGAGACGGGCGTGCTCGCCGTGGTGCTCCCCGAGCTGTCGGCCTTTCTCGACGACGACCCCCACAACCGCACGCGCCTCTGGCAGCGGCTCCGCATCCACGACGCGCGCATCCCCGCCGAGGCCGCGGCCTCCGACGCGTCGCTCCTCGCGTCGCTGGTGCTCGAGCCCGCGCTCGAGGCCCTCGAGGGCGAGCGCGACATCGCCGCGGCTGTGACCAGCTTCTTCGAACCGATGCAAGAGCGTCTGGCCATTCCGCGCAAGCTCTTCGACCGCGTGCGCCAGGTGGTGGCCGTGCAGCGCCGCATCGCCTCGGGGCGCCACCACACCCTCATCAAGCGCGATTTCTACCCCGAATCGGCCGAGGTATGGACGCTCGACGCGCAGGCCCGCAACATCGACGCCGCGACCATTCAGCGCGTGATCGAGGGGCGCGAGCCCGGCGCGAAGCCGCGCCACGCGGGCGAGCACTCCGCCCAGCACACACCGCGCCCGGTCACGTCACGCTGACGTAGTCGTCTGTGCGGTGAACAGATGGGCGGCCTTCAAGTGAAGCTTGAAGTCTGCCGCCCTCGCGCGAGAAGCGCTCTGTTCAGCGTACGGCGTGAATGCTGCGAAGAAAGACCATCACCTTGGTGAGGTCGGCGTTGGAGAGCTTGTTGGGCCCGATGGCGCGCATGCGCTTCTGACCGCCGCGGATGATCTTCGTCATCTCTTCTTCGGTCTTGTTGAGGTTGCGAATCTCGGGGCCCGTATCCTCGCCGCCGTTGGGGTGGCAGCGCCCGCACGCCTTGTTGAACTGCGCCACGCCCACCGCCGCCGGGCGCCGCTGCGCCTCGGCCACCTGCGGGGTGGTCACCAGCGCGCCGGCCAGCACGAGCGCACCGAGCACGCCGAAGCACACGCCCCAACGACCCCGCTCACGATCGATCTTCATCACCATTCGAAGCTCCTCCTATGGGTTGGTCACCGATGCGGTGCACCGCGTCTATGCCTCAACGGCGCACCCACCTTCACGATTCATTTTTGCGCGGTGTCAGAAGCGCAGGCGCAACCCCACGCTCGCGCCGGTGCCGTCGGGCGCGGCGCCCGCCATGATGCGTACGCCCTGAAACTCCGGGGGCATCGGGCGCGGCACGATGCGACGACGCTCGGGCTGCCACGTCACGTTGGCGTGCACGATCCCCGCGATGGCCACCGCGCCGAGGAGGCCCGCCGAGACCCAGTTGGTGATCTCGAGCGCCTGCGCGGTCTGCGCCTGGGTAAACTCCTCGACGCCCTCGAGGGTGCCGTCGGCGGGGGTCACGGCCTGGTGCGCGAAGTACGTCGCCACCGTCGACGCCACGAGCACGAGCTCGGTGACGAGAAACACCGCGCCGACGACGCGCTGACCGTTCGCGATCTGGCCCACGCCGAAGGGCACCCACATGAGCTCGCGCGGCGCCCGATCGTCGACGGTGGCGTGCGTGAGGAGCTCGCGCAGGAGCGCCTCGCGCGCGGCGCGCCGCGTCTCGGCCTGCTCGCGCGAGAGCACCCGCTCGGTGCGCAGGCGGTCGAGCTCGGGCTGCATCTCGCGCAACAAGAGTTCGAAGAAGCGCACGAAGCGGGTGTCGTACTGCGTCTGGTCGAGGCGCGCGTCGGGGTCTTCGCGCAGCATGCGCTCGAGGGTCGCGCGGGCCTCGGCCTCCTGGCGCAGCGCGTAGAGGCACGCCGCGTAGTAGCGCCGCGCGGCGGTGATGAGCACAGCGCCGCGCGTCCCCACCGCCTCGAGGCTCACGAGCGGACGCAGGCGCTCGATCGCCACGGCGTACTCGCCGTTCACGTACGAATCGCGGCCGAGAATGAGGTCGTCGACCTCGTCGGCGCGCGCCGTCGACGGCGCGAGCGCGAGGGCGCAGCCGACGATCAGTTGAGCGGAAAGCGCTCGGGCACGTGCACCGCGGCGGTGCTGTCTACGTCGGGGGCGCTCGCCACCGGCCGCAGGCGAAGGGGAATGCGAAGCGGGCCGTCGCCCGGCGGGATCACGTCGCTCCATTCGCGCGGCTCATGCGTACCGGTGCTGGCCGTGACCACGAAGCGGATTCGTTGCCCGACCTGAAACTGACCGATGCGCGGGCTCTGCGATCTCCACGATATGGGCGGCCCTCCGTTGAGGGAATACACCACCCCCGACGGGTTGGGGAAGAGCAATACCTCGCGCATCGCCCCGAGCGCCTGCGCGGCGCCCGCGTCGAGCCGCTCGCCGCGCGCGGTCTGCTCGCCCGCGCGACGCACGAGGGGGCGCGTGGGGTGCGCTCCTGGGGGCGCCTCGACGCTCGCGTCGACCGCGGCCACCACCGGCGTCTCGGAGCGCGCCGAGTCGGTCGCGCGCACGATCACGGTGGGCGCCGCGGTGTCGCGCACGGGCTCGGCGCTCACCACGGGTGCGCGCGGCTTCGGCGGCACGCGCGACTGAAACAGCGTCACCGAGAGAATGGCCGTGACGGTGGCCGCCGCGCCGATGATACCCGCCGCGCGGGCGGCCCGCTCGATCTGCCGACGCCGCGCGACGCCGCGCACCAGCGCGATGATCTTGGCGTTGCCAGGGTCGAGCGCGAGCGCGCGGTTGAAGTACCCCATCGCGTCGCCGATGGAGCCCGCGCGGCGCGCCTCTTGACCGAGCTGCGGCAGGCGCTCCTTCAAGCGCGCCTTGAGCGCGGCCACGAAGCCTTCGGGGTCTTCGAAGTAGCGCCGCAGCTCCTGCTCGGGAAACTCGATGCCGGCCTCGCGCACGAACGCGCAGAGCTCGGCGCGCAGGGCCTCGGCCGACGCGTAGCGAAACTCGGGGAGGCGCTCGAGGGTCTTGCGGATGATGGCCGCGAAGCGGTGGCCCACCCCCGGCGCTGCGCGCTGCGCGTCGGTGTACTCGCCCTCGAGAATGCGTCGCAGGAGGGCGTGCGCCGTGGTGCCCTCGAAGGGCAGCTTGCCCACCGCGAGGAGGTAGAGCACCGTGCCCGCGGCGAAGAGGTCGGTGCGCGCGTCGACGGCCGCGCCTTCGATCTGCTCGGGCGCCATGTGGGCCGGCGAGCCGAGCACCTGACCCGTGATGGTCATGCCGTGGGCGTCGGCCACGAAGGCGATGCCGAAGTCGGTGAGCTTGAGCTGACCGCGCTGCAGCATGAGGTTGTCGGGCTTCACGTCGCGGTGCACAACGCCCTGCGCGTGCGCGGCCCCGAGCGCGTCGCACAGCACAATGCCGATGAGCGCGGCCACCTCGGCGGGCACGTCGGGGTGACGCTCGACGAAGCGCCGCAGCGTAGGGCCCTCGATGAGCTCGGTGACCATGTAGCTCTGCGGCTCGTCGGGCGCCGAGAACTCGTACACCTCGACGATGTTCGGGTGCCGCAGGCGCGCCGCGGCGCGGGCCTCGCGTTCGAAGCGCGCGCGGCTCTCGGCGTCTTTCGCGAGGTGCGGGTGCAGCACCTTCACGGCCACGTCGCGCTCGAGGCGCGCGTCGCGGGCGCGGTACACCACGGCCATGCCGCCGGTGCCCAGCTCGCCAAGCACCTCGTAGCGCCCGATGCGCTCTACAGAAGTTTCGGCGCCCTGCTCCACCACAGCGCCGAGTCTAGAACACTCGCGGCACCCTGAACACCACTCACCGATACGGGAGCACGTTGCGCGGATCACAGGGCACGCTCACCTCTTGATCGACGAGGCGCTGCGGGGGCTCCACGCGCATCGGGTCGAGGCCCTGCCGCACGAGGCGCACCTCGTAGTGAAGGTGCACCACGCCGAGCGCCCCCGAGTCGCCCACGAAGCCGATCGTGGTGCCGGGGCGCACGGTCATGCCCTTCGCGACGTCGGGCGCGGCGGCCTCGAGGTGGCCGTGCAGCGCGAGGTACGTCTGCACCGTTGACCCTTCGCGCACCACGTGGCGCAGCACCACGCTGTTGCCGAAGAGCTCGCCCACGAACACCACCTCGGGCTCGCCCACCTCGCCGCGCAGTGAGACCACCTTCACGGGCGATCCGCGCTCCTGCGGGAGGTCTACCCCGCCGTGCCCGACGGCGCGCAGCGTCTCTCCGCGGCGCTGCATCTCGTCGCGGCGGTCGAGGTCGTACCCGCTCGTCACGGTGTGCCCGCCGTAGGGCGCCACGGGGTACACGTAGCGGTCGTAGTCGGCGGGCAGCTCGGGCCTGCGCGGCAGGTGCTCGTACACCACGCGCCGCCCCGCGCGGTCGACGTGCGCGTTGGTCTCCATCGTGGCGCCGCGGTCTTCGTCCATGGCGGCCCCCGTGGGGAGGCACACGCCGTCGAGGTCGAGCTCGCCGTCGCCACACCGCGCCACCGGGAGGCAGCGCCCCGCGTACACGGTGCCCGCGCAGCGCGCGCTCTCTGCGAGGGCGGTGCGCGAGGCGCTCGCGACGCTGCGCACGGCGCGCTCGCGCGGCGCCGCGGGCATCCACGCGACGGGCACGAGCAGCAGCGGGATCATTGTTACGCGCACGCGCATCCTTTGGGGGCGACGGTGGAGGGTGCAACGTCACGCGGGCGGCGTCCATTCCGCGAGCGCGCGCGAGGGCATTGACCGGAGCGTGCGAGCGGGCGTACACGCGACGCGCCATGAAGAGCCCACACGCCGCTATTCTCGACAAGGTCTTCGACGCCGACCGCGCGCTGCGCCGCGCGCAGGGAGAGTTCTTCACCACGGGCGAAGACGACGCGCGCCTCGACGCCATCGAGGCCGCCATCAACCAGGCGTGGTCCGACGGGGCCGACGCCGAAGAGGGCGTCTCGCGCCTCATGCGCGCGGGCAGCCTCCTGGGCGACATCGGCGGCCCGCGCGGCTGCAAGCTGCTCCTGCGCCTCCTCGACCACGACGAGCCCGAGGTGCGCATGCCCGCCGGCGAGTCGCTGTAAGACCTCGCGTACGCGCGCTACGCCGAGGTGGCGCGCGCCATCGAGCGCGTCATCGACGACGGAAAGGCCGCCAACGCGCTCTGCGAGGTGCCGTACATCCTCGCCGAGATCGGCGAGCCCGGCGGCGTGAAGCTCTGCCTCCGCCTGCT
>CANMAT010000012.1 GCA_947494865.1 Deltaproteobacteria bacterium | reverse complement strand
GCCGACAGTCGGCCGACATGAGGAAGAACACCTGCTGCACGTTCTCGGCGATGAGATGAAACAGCGCCGTGGCCTCGCTCCGCGCAATGGCGTTGTCGGGCGATAGCGAGGGGTCGGGCTTCTGGCTGTCTGAGAGGTCGCTCACCAAGAGGGGTGCTCCGCGTCGCGAACGAATCTACACGGCAGCGCGCGGGCTACGCAGCCGTTTCTGGCGGGTCAACCGCGACTCAGGAGGTTGCGTTGGGTTTGGCCGTCGAGGCGTCTTCGACGGCGCTCTCGACGGCCTCGCGGGCCTCTGCGAAGCGCGTCTCGGCGGCGGCCTTGACCTCGCCGACGGCCTCGCGGGCCTCTGCGAGCCGGGTCTCGGCGACGGCCTTGACCTCGCCGACGGCCTCGCGGGCCTCTGCGAAGCGCGTCTCCGCGGCGGCCTTGACGCCCGCGAGGCGCGTGGTGGCCGCGGCGACGAGGCCGGGGCTCAGCACATGGGCGGGGGGCTTGCGCAGGTCGCGAACGACGCCGACGGCCGCGAGGGCGCGGAGCACGTAGTAGCTCACGTCGACCTCCCACCAGAAGAACCCCTGGTTGGCGGAGTTCATGTAGTGGTGGTGGTTGTTGTGCCAGCCCTCGCCCAGGGTGATAAGCGCGAGGATGAAGTTGTTGCGCGACGTGTCGGTGGTCTCGTAGCGCCGCGAGCCCCAGGTGTGGGAGAGCGAATTGATGGTGAAGGTGCCGTGCCAGAGGAGCACGGTGCTGAGCCCCGCGCCCCACACGACGCCGCGCGCGCCGTCGAGGGCGTAGCAGGCCGCGGCCATGACGAGCGCGGGCACCCAGTAGTAGGTGTTGAGCCAGCGGAGCTCGGGGTACTTCGCGAAGTCGGGGATGAGAGACATGTCGGTCTCATCGTGCTCGGGGCTCACGAACCAGCCGGCGTGGGCGTAGAGCAGGCCCCGCTGCACCGGCGAGTGGAGGTCGCGCGGCGTGTCGCTCCAACGGTGGTGAACGCGGTGGAGGCCCGCCCACCAGAGCACGCCCTTCTGAATGGACATCGAGCCGATCCACGCGAGCACGAACTGGAACCACCGCGACGTCTTGTAAGCGCGATGCGCGAAGTATCGGTGGTAGCCCGCGGTGATGCCGAACATGCGCAGCACGTAGAGGCCCGCGCACAGCGCCACGTCGGCCCAGGTGCCGCCCAGCCAGAGCACCGCAAGCGACCCGAGGTGCATGGCGATGAAGAGGGAGAGCGAGAGCGCCCGGAGGGCGGTAAAGCGCCGTGCGTCCGGCGCGGGCAGCGGATCCATGCTGAAGCCTCCAAAGGTTGGGTGCGGGGAGCGCGATGTCTGCCACGGAAATGTGGCCTTTGCGACGGGATTCGATGACGCAGCGCGCCTCACAGCGCAGCCTCGGGCACCGTGGCGCGCGGTCACAGGTGAGCGAATCTGCCCCGTGACACGCGCGGCGGGTGTGGCGCTGCGGCGCGCACCCGTGACGTGGTTCCTCATATTTTAAGCGCTCGCGATGTGGTGTGAGCTTTGCGTAAGACGACGCACCTTCGGGGGACCCGTTCAACGCTGGGTCTGAGAAGGGCGCTGCATCGACGAAGGACCTCCCGCTTCGAGACCGTCGGTCGAGCCGAAGGGTCTCCGCGGGGCTCCGCACTCACAGGAGGGTCCCCGGTCGCACGCTCACGCGTCGGCTGGGGGCCCTCCGCTTCCAACCGCGTGGGGCTCGCGGGCGGGCGGTGCGGCGTCGAAGTACTCCGCGAGGCGCGCGTCGGCGTCGGCGCCGAACAGCAGCTCGCAGGCCTCGCGGAGGCCCGGCGCGGCGCGGATCTCTTCGGGTCTGAGCACGAGCGCGATCTTCGAGCGACGCCGCAGAAAATCGTCGAGCCGGGTGACCATCTCGCGCCGCGCCGAGTGCTCGATCTCGCAGCGCAGATACTCGGCGCCCTCGATGAGCACCTCGGCCTCGCGGGGGTCGCGCCGGATCGCCTCGAGCATGCTGAGGGCCTCGGGCCCGTAGCGCCGCCACAAACGCGTGGAGAGCTTCTCCGACGAGCGCGGCGAGGTGAGCGCGTCGAGGCTCATGAGCGTCGCCTGGTGGAAGAACGCGCCCCGCGCCTCGGGCGCCTCGCCGTACCAGCGCCGCGTGGCGAAGGGCGCCTCGACCCCGAGCGATCGCACGAGGTCGAACACCTCTTGCCCCACGTTGAGGCAGTCGGTGAGCTTGCCGCCGAAGATGCTCACGTGGCGCCGCTCGCGGTCGACCTCGACGGCGTGCTTGCGCGACAGCTGGAGCCAGTCGCTCTGGGCCTCGCCGCTGCGCTCGACCACGAGGGGGCGCACGCCGCAGCGCTCGGCGATGACGTCGGCCTCGGTGAGCGGGCGCTCGAGCTCCAGGCGCTTGTTGATGTTGTCGAGCACGAAGCGGCGGTCTTCGCCGGTGACCCGCGTCTCGGGGCTCTCGACGCGCGTGTCGGTGGTGCCCACGCAGGTGCGAACTCCCATGGGGATGACGAAGAAGAGCCGCCCGTCGTCGGCGAAGAACGTGAGCACGCGCCGGTGCGCGGTGATCTTCGGCACGATGAGGTGGATGCCCTTCGAGAACACGTGGCGGTGCCGCGTGCGCACGCCCGCGCTCGCGTTGAGCGCGTCGACGAAGGGGCCGCACGCGTTCACGAGCACGCGCGAGCGCACGGTGATGGCGCGGCCCGTGGTGACGTCGCGCGCGTCGGTGACCCACGACTCGCCCTCGCGGCGCGAGCCCAGCGACTCGACGTAGTTCACCGCGGCGGCGCCGTGGTCGAGCGCGCTGCGGAGGAAGCCCCACACGAAGCGCGCGTCGTTGTCGTGGAGGTACGCGTCGGAGTATTCGACGCCGCCGTCGACGCCGTCGAGGCGCACCGCGGGCTCCTCGGCGGCCATCGCAGCCGGCGAGAGGTACCGCGGCGCGCGCGTGAAGAAGCGCCCGAGGGCCCAGTACGCGATGGTGCCCAGGAGGAGCTTCCACAGGGCGTGGCGGAAGGTGCGCGCGTGGGTCGTGAAGAAGCGAATCTCCTGCACGGTGGAGGGGTACGCGCGCATGAGCTCGTTGCGGCTGCGGCAGAGCTGCTCGACGAGGCCGAGCTCGTAGCTCTCCATGTACTTGATGCCGCCCCACGCCAGGTTCGACGACTGCTGGCTCGTGAAGCCCGCGAAGTCGCCGCGGTCGATGAGGGCCACGCGCACCCCCCGCGCGGCGAGGCACGCGGCCGCGACGGCGCCGTTGATGCCGCCCCCGAGCACGAGCACGTCGTAGGTCTCTTCAGCCAATCGGTTCAGCAGGGTTGCGCGCAGCTTCACGGTGTCGACGGGTGTGTAGATCACCCGCGCCCCGCGGTGAAGCCCCTACGACGCGACGACACTCACCCCGCCGCCGCGCAGAGCTCTGGGAACCGTCGGCGATGGTCGCGCGCACAGCCGCGCTTGAAACGTGCGGGCTGGACGCAAAATGTCCGCGCCGAGGGGCGTGTGAGTGCTTGAGTTCCCGCGCGCGACTGCTCTATTGTCCGGCCGAAAAACGCGATCGTAGATGACATTCTGACACGGCCCACCGGAGGATCCATGCAGCAGCCCGAGCCGCTCGAGCCCGCGCGTTACGCAGCGGGGAGCGACGGAGATTTCGACGACCTGCCCGACGCACCCGACGTCCCCGACGAGCCCCCGCCGGGCGGCGACGGTCCGATGGGGAGCGACGACGACGCCGTCAAACAGATTCGCCGGCGCGTCTCGCCCTTCGGGTGGTTCGTGATCCTCGCTGTGCTCGGCGTGGGCGGTGGCACCGGCTACTACATGCTCAACGCCGCCGTTCAAGAGTCGCGCGACGAGCGCGAGAAGGAGGAGGGGCGCCTCGAGCTCTCGCGCATCCTGCAGCAGAACCTGGCCGAGGCCGACACGGCGACGCAGGTGCGCGCGGTGTACACGCGGTACCACTCCGAGGTCGTGCGCATGGCGGCGCGGCGCATCCTCGCGGGCCTCAGAGACCCGCAGGCGGTGCCGATGCTCATCGATGGCCTCGCCTTCGAGGGCGTGCCCCGCTCGCAGGCGGCGCTCGGCCTCGCCGAGATCGGGCTCCCCGCAGCAGCGTCCGCGAAGGCGCCGCTCCTCGCGGTGCTCCCGCAGACCGACCCGCAGCGCGACCGCGTCGAGGTGGCCTGGGCCCTCGTGGCGCTCAACGAGTCTGCCGCGTGGCCGCAGGTGCGCGAGATGCTCGAGGCCAATCGCCTCCAGACGGTGCTCGGGCTCAACCAGCGCCGCATCTTCGACCCGGGCATGGTCGCGCGCCTCGCCGGCAAGGAGCGCCTCATCGAACTCGCGACGTCGCGATCCAACGCCTCGAAGCGCCTCGCGGCGCTCTCCCTCGGCGAGCTGGGCACGCCCGACCTCATCGACCCGCTCTCGGTGCTCTCGCACGACAGCGACGTGGCCATCGCGCGCGAGGCCGCCATCGGCCTCGGCCGCACCGGCGACGCGCGCGCCACCGACCCCATCATGGCCTTTCTCACGGCGCACCCCGACGAGCGCGACGCCGTGCTCGGCGCGCTCGCCACGAGCTCCGGGGCCACGGGCCTCGCGGTGGTGATCCACGGCGCGCGCGACCTGCAGACCCGCGCGACGGCGACGCGCCTGCTGCGCGACCAGCGCGACCCCGACGCGGGCGACGCCCTCGCCGAGGCGCTCGCGGCTGCGACCGAGAGCGACGAGGTGAGCCAGGGCATGCGCCGCAACGCGGTCTTCGGCCTCGCGGAGATCGGCGACGCGCGCGCCGTCGACGGGCTGCTTCAGTACGCCTCGTATGCGCTCACGCATCAAGACTCGAACGCGACGCAAGATGCCAAGCTCGCCCTCGAGCAGCTCCGTCGCATTCCGGGCGCCGGCGAGCGCGCCAAGGCGGGCCTCGTCGAGATGCTCCGCTCGCCGCAGGGCGACTTCGCTCGCACGCCCGCGATGCTCGTGCTCGCGACGTCGGGCGACGCCACGCTCGGGCCCACGCTCACGCCCTTTCTCGCGCAGCCCGACGCGCAGGAGGGCGCCGCGGTGGCGCTCTGCGCGCTGCGTCTGCCCGAGTGCTTCGCGCGCGTCGTGACGCAGGTGAAGCAGCCTGCGGGCCTCCGCATGGTCGATGAGACCGTGCGCGACGAGCCCGTGTTCGTATCCCGCCGCAACGCCATCCGCGGCCTCGCGTGGCTCGGCCTCACGCGCGCCGGCGCCCCGGCGCTCAACCCGCAGGGGCGCGCCGCGGCGATTCGCGAGCTCCGTCGCATCATCGAAGACGTGACGGACCGCCGCCAGCTCCGTGAGGAGGCGGGCTACTCCCTCTCGGCCGTGGCCGACGACGCGACGCTCACCGAGGTCGCCGCGCGCGCGACCGACACCGCGGTGCCCGACCAGACCCGGTACTACTACGTGCTCTCGCTGCGCGGGCGCAGCACGCCCACCATCTCGAACCGCCTCGTGCAGACGTACCTTCGTCGCGGCGTCGACCCCGACCTCATGAAGGCCGCGGCCATCACGGCGGGCTTCAGCGCCGACGCGAGCACCTCCGACCTGCTCACGCCGCTCCTCGCGGGCACCGACGCGCAAGACGCCAACGTGCGCTTCGCAGCGGCCATCGCGATCGTGCTGGGCGGCACCGAGCGCGCGGGCATGGCGCTCCTCGACGTGCTGGTGGCCAACGATGAGCTCTCGGGCACGCTGCAGAACGAGTTCGTGCCGCGCGGTTCGAACCCCAACGCGGCCACCGCACAAGAGAACTGGTCGCTCCTGCCGATCACGGCGCCGATGTTCGACGACGGCCGCATCGGCCGCCGCGTGCAGGTCGCGACGATGCTCGAGCAGGGCCGCGGCGCGAAGCACTTCAGCTTCGCCCTCACGCAGCTCACGACGCGCCTCCGGAGCGGGTGGGAGAGCGCGATCGGCGTGACGCCCACAGAGATCCGCGCGAAGCTCCGCGAGGCCGCGCTGGGCACCGACGCGTTCCGTCGCGATCAGTCGTACCGCGCGCTCCGCGCCCTCAGCGACCGCGGCTCGCTCCTCGCGCTGCGCCGTCAGACGCGCAACCCCGAGGCCGCCGAGCGCGCGCGCCGCGAGCTGCTCGAGATGGCCTCTTCGGGCGCCGGCGGCACCTGAGGCCCCACCACCTCCCTTCGTCTCACCTGCACCCTACACCCGAGTCAACGTATGCACCTCCGAGCCATCAAGACCCTGGGCGTCGTTCTGTCGTCGTACCTCATGGCTGCGTGCCCGCCGCCGGCGAACAACGCGCGCACCACGCGGCAGGCCTCGACGGGCGCGACGTCGGGTGGCGCGCGTCGCCCCGTCGAGAACGACGCGCCGCCCCCGGCGCAAGCGTCTACGCCGACGCCGCGCCGCGCCGGCGCCGTCTCGGGGGCCATCGACGCCCCGCAGGGGGTGACCGCGGTCACCGCGCCGTGCGCCGCCGACCACGCCGAGACGTGCAACGGACTCGACGACAACTGCGACGGCGTGATCGACAACAACTGCGGCTATCAGAGCGGCGGGATTCAAATCACGACGGCGTGGCGCGGCGCGGCGGACATCGACCTGCGCGTGACCGACCCCGCGGGCGCTGAGGTGTACTTCGGCGCGCGCACGGCGCCGTCGGGAGCCCAGATGGACATGGACGCCAACGGCGAGTGCACGCCGACGCGCCCCACCGCGGAGAACATTCGCTGGACGACGCAGACCCCGCCGCCCGGACGCTACGAGATCAAGCTCGCGGCGTTCGACCTCTGCGGCGCGCAAGACGCCACGGCCACCATCTCGGTCTCGGTCGGCGGTCGCGTCGTCGGTGCGTGGACCGCGAACTTCACGTACCCTCGGCAGGAGTACGTGTTCCCGCTCACGGTTCGCTAGGCAGTTCCTTCCAAGGAACAGACTTTCACCGAAGTCGCATCCGGGCGAAAACCGCAGTAAGGTGCGCCCGCGATGACCGCCGTGAACGCCGTAGTCGAGCCTTCGAGCCTGCCCGAGCAGGTGCAATCTCGTTATCAACTCAAGCCCTCGCGCTTCGCCAGCAAAGCCGCGACCCTCTACGAGGGCGTCGACCCTGCGAGCGGCAAGCTCGTGCTCGTTCGCGTGCTCCGCGACGACGCCTTCGCATCGGCCGCCGAGCGCCAGCGCGCGCGACGAGAGCTCCAGAAGCTCGCGCAGGTTCGCCACGAGTCTCTCGCGGGCGTGCTCGACTCCGGCGAGGCGGGCGACATCACCTGGTACGCGCGGGAGCTCGTCGAGGGCGAGACGCTCGCCGATCGCCTCGGCGCGAAGGGCGCGCTCGACGCGGGCGCCACCGCGTGGGTGGGCCAGCGCGTGGCCGCCGCCCTTGCAGAACTCCATCGTCACGGCGTGCAGCACCGCGACCTGCGCCCCGAGCGCGTTGTGCTCGCCCGCGATGGCTCGGTGCGAGTGCTCGACGCCGCGGTCGGCCGCGTGACCCAGCTCTCCGACGGTCGCTCCATCGCGGGCGTGCCGGGCTACGTCGCCCCCGAGGCCATCACGGGCCGCCTCGTGAGCTTTCGCAGCGACCTCTACGCCCTCGGCGCCACGCTGTACGAGTCGCTCTCGGGGAAGCCCACGTTTCCCGTGGCCGACCCGGCGCGCCGCGTACAGCTCCAGGTCGAAGGCGACCCCGTCGCGCTCGACGCCTCGGCCCCCGACGCCCTCACGCGCCTCGTGTTCACCCTCCTCGCGCGCGAACAGCGCGACCGGCCGTTCAGCGCGCAGCAGGTCGAGCGTCAGCTCGAGCCCTTTGCGAAGGCCCCCCCCGCGGGCCCCGCAGAAGACCTCGACGCTCCGGGCGAGGGGGAGCGCACCGTCGCGTTCGACCCGTCGAGCGCGCAATCTCCGGGCGCGAGCGACTTCGACGACCGCGCCGACGACGCCCCCACGCGCATGCACTCGGGCATCGACCTCCCGGGGTCGTCGACCATGGTTGGCGTGGCCGCGCCCGCGCTCGCGCAGCCATCCGCGCCGCCAGCGCCAGCGCCCGCGCCGGCCGGCGCCGCCACGGTCAACGCGCGCCTCCCGAGGATGCCCACGCTGCCGCCGATCCCGTCGTCGGCGACCCGCTCGAGCATGCCCGGCCCGGTGCCCGCGCCCGCCGCCGCGCCGCCCCCTCCGGCGGCGCCCAGGCGCAAGTCGACCATCGTCGGAATGCCGATGTCCGACGCGCCCGCCGCCGCTCCTCCGCCCGCCGCGCCTTCGCCCGGCGCTGCGCGGCCCGGTGGCCCCGGCAAGCCCGGCCTCGACTACGACGACCTCGGCGACACCACCATCAACGACGAGTCGCGCGCCTTCGGCCTCCCCGGCTACGTGCCCAACGCGGCGGACGCTTCGCAGGGGGGCTTCGCGAATCGTCCGTCGTCGGCAACGCCGGGCATCCATGGCGCGGTCGGCGCCACGGCGGGCGTCGGCTACGACCCGATGACCTCGACCGTGATGGCGCCGTCGCCGGTCGCCGTGATGGCGCCGGGCGTCGGCCAGCCCCCGCCGCCCAACCCGATGATGCAGCCGATGCCGGGCGCGCCCGCGGTCGGTGCACCTCCCATGGCCCCGCCGAATCCCTATGGTGCCGGTTACGCGCAGCAAGGTGCGCCGATGCCGCAGCAGGGCATGCCGATGCCTCCGCAGGCGTACGCGCCCAAGCCGTCGGTGCCGAGCCCGGGCCCCGCGGCTTCGCAACCCTCGCAGGTGCTCCCGTGGATCGCTGGCATTCTCTGCGTGATCGCCCTCGCCAGCGTGGGTGGCCTCGTGGTGGCGAAGATCCGCGCGCGCGACGCGCAACCGCCGCCCGAGGCCGTCACGATCGTTCCGCAAGCGGCGTCGACGCCCGCCCCCACCGTGGCGCTCGCCGAGCCGTCGTCGCCGTCCGAGGCCACTCCTCCGCCCGCCGCGCTGCCGCCCATCGCTGAGCCGTTGGCCGTTGCGCCCCCGGCCCCCGAGCCGCCGGCCGCGGTCGAGGCGCCCGCCGTGCCGCCGCCGGCCGCACCGCCGCATGCCGTTGTCGCGCGCGTCGAGCCCGCGCACACGCAGCCCGCCGCGCACGCAGAGCCCGCGCATACGCAGCCCGCCGCGCGCGCAGAGCCCGCGCATACGCAGCCCGCCGTGCACGCTCCGGTTGTTGCGCGTGCGCAGCCGGCCGCGCAGCCGGCCGCGCGCCCCCAGCCTGTCGCGCAGCCGGCCGCGCAGCCCGTGGTTGCCGCGCGCACCCAGCCCGCCGCGGCCGCTGCGCCCGCGGCGGGCGGTCCGGTGTCGGCCAACGACCCGCGCATCACTGAGGCGCTTCGCACGCGCAACTACCCGCAGGCGCGCACGCTGCTCCAGGGCGCGCTGCGGTCGCAGCCCAACAACGCGGGCCTCCACGCGCAGCTCGGCAACGTGTATGAGCGCCTCGGCAACCGCGCCGACGCGCTCAATGAGTACCGCGCTGCGACGCGCATCGACCGGCGCAACACCCAGTACATGCACCGGCTCGTCGACCTGCTCGTGGCCACCAACGATCGCGCGGGCGCCATCGCGACGCTGAGGCAGATTCTCGCCATCGCGCCGAACGACCGCGCGGCGCAGGGGCGTCTCACGGCCCTCGGCGCGCAGTAATGTTGGCACGTCGGCGAGAACGCCCCTCTCCTCCCCCATGAACGACATCGCCGCGCTTCGCAGGAACTACGCCGCTCACTCCCTCGACGTGAGCGACGTAGACGCCGACCCGCTCCGTCAGTTTTTGCACTGGTTCGCAGAGGCGCGTCAGGTCGAGGCGGGCGAGCCCAACGTGATGACGCTCGCCACGGTGTCGCCCGAGGGCGCCCCCACTGCGCGCGTGGTGCTGCTCAAGAACGTCGACGACCGCGGCCTGGTGTTCTACACGAACTTCGAGAGCGCCAAGGGGCGTGAGCTCGCCGCGAACCCGCGCGCCGCGCTGGTGTTCTTCTGGGGCGCGCTCGAGCGGCAGGTGCGTGTCGAGGGCGCGGTCGAGCGCGTCAGCGACGACGAGGCTGACGCCTATTTCGCCTCGCGTCCCATTGAGAGTCGACTGGGCGCGTGGGCGTCGCCGCAGAGCGAGGTCGTGCCGTCGCGCGAGGGCCTCGACGCGCGCTACGCCGAGGCCCTCGCGCGCTTCGGCGACGCGCCGCCGAGGCCGCCGCACTGGGGCGGATGCCGGGTGGTGCCGACGCGCGTCGAGTTCTGGCAGGGGCGCCCGGGGCGCATGCACGACCGCGTGCGCTACCGCCGCGACGGCGACGCGTGGGTGATCGAGCGCCTGGCCCCGTAGCAGGGCTTCGCGCCGTCTTCAGAGGTGCGTGCGATACACGGAGTAGATCTCCGCAATGTGGTCGGGCAGCTCGAGCTTCGCGTGCGCGTCGCGCGCGGCGTCGTCGACGGCGGCGCGGTTGCGCGCGAGGGCGTCGCGCAGCTCGTCGCGTCCCGCCTCGTTGTGCATGCGCCCGAACTGGGTGAGCTGCAGCGAGAGGAGGGCGGTGTTCGCGCGCAGCGACGCGCGGATGGCGTTTACCCCGACCTGCGAGATGTCGTTGTGCAAGAGGTCGAGCGAGCGAATCGTGCGGTTGCGCGCGATGAGGTCTGCGACGGCGCACGCGCCCTCATCTCCGAGGAGGTTGCCCACCTCGCCCACCGCGAGCGTCGACTTGGTGAAGCCCAGGTCGAGGAGCTCGATCGACGTGTTGTCCGCGAGGGCCTCGGCGAGCGCCCTCGCGCCGCGCGGGCCGATGCGGTTCGACGCGAGCGAGAGCCGGCGCAGCGTGCGGGTGCGGGCGAGGGCGGGCGCGATGGCCTCGACGCCCTCGTCTCCGAGGCGGTTGCACGAGATCGACAGCGACTCGAGCGTGCACGCGGTCGCGAGGTAGCGGGCGAGGGCCGCGGCCGAGCGCGCCGTGATGCCGTTGGTGCCGACGTAGAGGTGCCGCAGCGTGGTGTTGTGCGAGGGCCCCGTGAGGGCGTCGAGAATGGTTTCGAAGCCCTCGTCGAGGAGGCCGCAATTGACGAGGTCGAGCACCTCGAGGCGACGGTTTGCGCGCAGCAGGTCTGCGACGTGCGTCGCCCCCTCGGGCTTGAGCGGGTTGCGCTTGAGCCACAGCGAGGTGACGCGATCGTCGTGGGCGAGCGCCTCGCACACGTGGCGAACGCCCGCGGGGCCGATGTGATTTCCCGCGATGTACCAGCACTCGAGGGGCGAGTCGCGGCGCGCGCGAAGAAACTCTGCGATGGCCTCGGCGCCGCCGTCGCCCACGATGTTGTTGCCGAGCAGAAGGCGCTTAACGCGCGAGGTGAACCGCATCGCGCCCAGCAGCGGGCGAATGCCCTCGGGGCCCACGACCTGCTTGCAGAGGTCGAGGCGCCCGTCGGGCGTGAGCGTGCCGCGCGCGAAGGCCGTCTGGCGCTCGACGGGGGCGTCGTCGGAGAGGTGCGCGAAGAGCGGCGCGAGGTCGTCGAGGTGGCACGGGACAACGGGCTCGGGCTCGGGCTCCGTGACGGCGCGCGCGAGGGGCCGCGCGAGCCTCTCGGCGAGCACCGCGGGGTCGTACGCGCGCGCGGCCAGCACGCGGCGGTCGCGCTCGCGGGCGTGCGCCGGGTCGGTCTCGGCGATCACGCCGTTGAGCACCGAGAGGAGCTGCGTGTAGCGCTGGTACGCGAGCCGACGAGCCTGCGAGGCCTCGTCGAGGGAGCGCGGGCCGCGGCGGCGCACGTGGGCCGTCGCGGGCGCGGCGGGGCCGTCGTCGCGCGCGTCGGCGTCGCGCACGAAGGCGAGCATCTCGTCGGCGGGAAAGAGCTCGGCCGCGACGCGCTTCGCGAGCTCGCCGCGGGCGCGGCGTGAGGCGCCGACGCGCGGGGCCTCACGCGCGCACAGCGAGGGCCACGGGTCGACGTCACCCCCGTCGCCGAGCGGCGCGGCGGCGAGGAGCCCGAGCAGGCGAGCGCGGCGCGGGTCGGCCGCGTCGCCCTTCGCCGCCTCGAAGCGCGCGGCCGCGCGCAGGTCGGCGCGGAGCTGCGCGGCGTAGGCCTCGACGACGGCGCCGTCGAGGCCTACGCGCGGCGAGTCGTCGGGGCGCGCGCAGTCGTCGGCGGTGAGGCGCTCGCGGTTCTGCGTGGCCATGAGAGTGAGCGTCGACCAGCGGTGCTGCGCGGCGGCTTCGCGCACGACGGCGCTCGCGTGGGCGAGGTCGAAGGGCTCGGCGCAGGTCGCCGCGAGGGCGGTCGCGCGGAGCGGATCGACGTCACCCTCCGCGGGGCGCGGGTCGAGCGGGCGCGCGAGGTGGAGGAAGCCCTCGACGAAGGCGCGCACCTCGGCGAGCGGCCACGACCCCGGCGCGAAGTGGCTCCCGGGGTGCGTCGTGAGGCGCGCTGTCGACGGGTCGAACGCTTCGAAGAGCGCCCGCGAGCGCGCGTTGGGCACCATCGCGTCGCGGTCGGCGAGCACGTGCAGCGAGGGGACGGCGATGCTCCCCGGGCGCATGAGCGCCTCGCACCCCGCGGCGCGCGCGTCGAAGGCCGAGATGCACACAGCGAAGCGAAACGCCGTCGCCTCGCGCGGCTGCATCGCGACGAGCAGCGCCGCGAGCGCGCCGCCCTGCGAGAAGCCCAGCACGCCGTCGAAGGGCCCCTGCGCGCGCGCCGCCGCGTCGACGAAGGCGAGCGACACCTCGAGGCCTTCGTAGGCGCGGCCGTCGGGCGAGGGGGTCCACCACGCGCGGCCCCGGCCCTCGCCGGCGGCGACGCTGTGGGGCGCCGTGACGAAGGTGACCTCGGCGATGTCGGCGAGCGCCCGGCGCAGCTTGCGGGCCCGCGCGCGAAACACCTCGCCGCTCTGGCGAAGGCCGTGGAGCGCGAGGATGCGCAGCCGCGGCGTCGACGGGTCGGCCGCGACGGCGGTCTCGCGCGGGGCGCGCGCGCGGTTGGCTGCGCGGGCGCCGAAGAGCGCGGCGAACTCGGGGCGCGCGACGAAGCGCAGCTCGGCGTCGGTGCTCGCGCGGCCCAGCGCGGCGTTGCGCAGCGGGTCGCGCCCGAAGCGCTTCAGCGCGTCGAGGTGCTTGAGGCAGGCCTCGCGCCACGACCGGACCACGCGCTGCTGGCCCCGCGCGCAGCGCGAGAGGTCGGCGGTGAGCGCGTCGAGGGCGGCGGTCGCGTCGGAGACGTCTTCGGAGCGCATGAGCGCGAGGGCGAGCTGGAGCGCCTCGGCGGGCGCGAGCTCGCGGGCGTACCCCCGTGCGAGTGCGTCGCGCGCGAGCGCCGCCGCGCGGGCGTCGCAGGCGTGGGCGGCCGCGGTGCCCCGGTGCGCGATGCGCGTGAACGAGCTGAGCACCACGGCGAGGCACACGGCCTCGCAGGGGCGCTCGCGCCATGCGTCAAGGTCTCCGCGCGCGGCGCGGTCCATGAGGCCGCAGAAGCGCGCGCGCAGCTCGGCGGCGACGTCGTCGCCGGCGTGAATCCATAGCGCGTGGTCGAGGCGGTAGCTGTCGGCGTAGGGGTCGACGCGCGACGCGTCGAGGGCGCGGCGACCGAACCAGTACTGGTAGACGCGCGCGGCGTCGGGGTCGATCGCGGGGACGCGCGGTGCGGTCGAGGGCTCGAGGGGGGCGTGCGATGGATTCATGGCGGGTCTCCTTCTGCGTCGCGCGCGTCGGGGCGCGTGCGCGGCGCGGCGCGGTCACGTGAGGCGCGGCGCGCCGTGACCGGCCGGGTGCGTGACGCGGCGCGAGCGCGCGACGCGTCCCCCGACACCCGGGGCTCGACGGTGTAGCACCGCGCCCGCGCGCGCGCCCGTCGGGCGGGTATAGTGCCGCGCCTCGGCATGACACGCGACGGTCTCAGGCTCGTGCGAACGTGGGGCGACGACAGCGGGCGCGTCGTCGGCGGCGACCCGCGCATCGCGCTCACCCGCGACCCGTCGGTGGCGCTCGTGCTCACCGACTTCGGCGTGCAGCGCTTGAGCGCCGCCACCGGCGCGCGCCTCGCCAGCGCCGCGTGGAGCCCGCGGCCGTCGCTCGCGCCCGGCGCTCCGTTCGCCGTCGACGCCGACGGCGAGCGGGCGCTTCTTGGCACGCACCGCGGCGAGCTGCTGCTCTACCGCACGCGCGACGGCGCGCTCGAGCGCACCCTCAGCCGCGGGCGCGCCATCACCGACGTCGCCCTCTCCGACGACGGCGCCCTCGCGGCGGACGCGTGCGACGACGGCCGCGTGCGCGTGTGGGCCACCGCGGGCGGCGCCGCGCTCCACACGCTGCGCGGCGCGGGCCCCGTGTCGGTCTCGCACGACGGCGTGCGCGTCACGTGGTGGCGCGGCGGCGTGCGCGCGCTCGACGTCGCCACGGGCGCCGAGCGCCGCATCGACGCGCCCCCGAGCCATCGGCGCGCGCGCTGGAGCCACGACGGCGCCTTCCTGTGGCTCTTCGACGAGGCCCGCGGCGTCGGGTGCTGGCACCTCGCGAGCGGCGCCCGCGTGGCGCTCTTCGACCGCGCGCCCGCCGCCGACGTGGCCGCGTGTGACGGCGACGGCGCGCTCGTGCGCTTCGACCGCCGCGGCGCCGTGCACCGTCTCACCGTCGACGGCCGCGCGCACACCCTCGAGGCCACGCTCGACGAGTCGGTGCACACCGCCGCCCTCGCGCCCGACGCCACCCGCGCGGCGTGGCTGCGCCACGGCAGCACGCTCTGCGTGCGAGACCTCGCCACCGGCGTCGAGGCGCACCACCACGGCGAGCACGCGGGCAGCATCACCGCGCTCGCCCTCTCCGACGACGGCGCCCTCGCCGTCACGGCCGCCACCGACCGCCGCGTGCGCGTGTGGAGCGTCGCGACGGGCGACACCGCCTGGTGCTTCGAATGCCCCGACGGGGCCGTGATCGACGCGGCCTTCGCGCCCGACGGTCGGCGCCTCTACGCCGCGTGCGCCGACGGCGTGGTGCGCGCGTGGTCGCTCGCCGACGGGCAGGAGCTCGACGCCGTGCCGTGCCCCGGCGTGAGCGCCCTTCGCGCCTCGCCCGACGGCGCGCGCCTCGTCGCCGCCCACCGCGACGGGCGCGGGCTCTCGATCGTCGACCTCGGGGCGGGCGCCGCGCGGCGCCTCGCGAGCGACGAGGCGTACGAGCACCGCGCTGCGAGCTTCGTGGGCGGCGGCGACGAGGTCGTGGCGCTGCTCTCCCTCGATCGTTCGTTCGTGGCCCTCTACGACGCGTGCGGCGGGGCGGCGACGGGGGAGCGCGCGGTCGTCGGTGTGCCGCGGTACAAGCCCGCCGCGTTCTCGCACAGCGGCGCGGCCCTCGCGTCGGAGACCCGCGCCCGCGGCCAGGTGTGCGTGTGGGACGCTCGCACGCGCGTCGTGCTCTGCACCCTCGACCGCGCCGACCGCGCGGCCGACGTGCTCCCCATGGCGCTCGGCGCGACGCGTGTAGTCGTGCCCACGCGCGACCGCGTCGAGGTGTGGCGCCTCCGCGACGGCGCGTGCCTCGGCGAGCTCGACCTGCGCGCGTGGGGCGAGCACCCCGTCGCGGTGGCGCTCTCGACCGACGAGCGAACCCTCCTCGTGGCCACGAGCCTCGCGCGCGTGCACCACCTCGCGCTCGACGCCGACG
>CANMAT010000011.1 GCA_947494865.1 Deltaproteobacteria bacterium | reverse complement strand
CGACGTGGTGGCCTCGTTGAACCCGAGCCGACCGACGCCGCGGATCGCCGCGATGATGAGCCCCGAGATGCGCCCCTGGTAGGAGGCCACCTTCTGGGCCACGCCCGCCTCGCCCGACACCACCGAGCGGAGGATGGCGCGCGCGTACTTCGGCTTGCGGCAGAGGCCCTTCGTCACAATCTCGAAGAAGGCCTCGATGCGCTCGAGGGGCGTTCGGCCCGGCGCCGGGTGCAGCTCCATCCGCCGCTCGAGCTCCTCGGTCTCGCGCTCGAGCGCCGCCACGAGGATGTCTTCCTTGCTCCGAAATCGCTTGTAGAGGGTGCCCAGGGAGACGCCCGCGTTCGTCGCCACGTCGCGCTGGCGGACGTTGTCGAATCCGCCTGCCTCCGCGAGCGCGATCGCCTCATCGAGGATCTTGTCTCGCCGGTCTTTCATCGCTAAAATCGAAACATGTTTCACTTTTTTCGTCAAGCGCGCACGGCGCCTCCGGCGCTGCTTGCTGTGCCGGGCGAAAGCGTGTTGAAGTGCGAGGGGTGGAGCTGTTGAGCGGTGACGACCTCGAGGGCTTTCGCGCCGCAACGCGTGCGTGGCTCGAAGCCAACTGCCCCGCGGCGATGCGCACCCCGGCGCGCTCGGCCGACGACGACGTGTGGGGCGGCCGCGCGGCGGTGTTCCCCAGCGACGACGCGCGCGTGTGGCTCGAGCGCATGGGCGCGCGCGGGTTCACCGCCCCCACGTGGCCGCGGGAGTACGGCGGCGCGGGCCTCACGGCGGAGCAGGCGCGCGTGCTCGACGAGGAGCTGCGCAGCCTCGGGTGCCGCGCCGCGCTCAAGAGCTTCGGCGTGTGGATGCTCGGCCCGGTGCTCTTGCAGTACGGCACCGAGGCGCAGAAACTGGCCTTCTTGCCGCCCACGGCGCGGGGCGAGCTGCGGTGGTGCCAGGGCTACAGCGAGCCCGCGGCGGGCTCGGACCTCGCGAGTCTGCAGACGCGCGCGGTGCTCGACGGCGACGCGTACGTGGTCGACGGCCAGAAGGTGTGGACGTCGCACGCCGACAAGGCCGACTGGATGTTCTGCCTGGTGCGCACCGACCCCGCGGCGCCCAAGCACGAGGGCATCAGCTTTCTCCTCATCGACATGCGCTCGCCGGGCGTGAGCACGCGGCCCATTCGGCTCATCAGCGGCGCGTCGCCGTTCTGCGAGGCCTTCTTCGACGGCGTGCGGGTGCCCGCCGCGCAGCTCGTGGGGAGGGTCAACGGCGGCTGGGCGGTCGCCAAGGCGCTCCTCGAGCACGAGCGCGCCCTCATCTCGCGCATGCGCGACGCGGCCTTCGGCGAAGACGAGTCGCTCGAGTCGATCGCGAAGCGCTACCTGGGCACCGTCGACGGCGCGCTCGCCGACCCGGTGCTGCGCGACCGCATCGCGCAGGCCAGCATGGACTCGCTCTGCAACTCGCTCACGCTCCGACGCTCGGCCGAGGGCGCGCGCTCGGGCCGCCCGCCGGGCGCCGAGACCTCGATGTTCAAGCTCTACGGCACCGAGCTCAACAAGCGCCGCCTCGAGCTCATCGTCGAGATCGAGGGCTTCCGCGGCGTCGGCGTCGAGGGCTCGGAGTTCTCCGCCGACGAGCTCGCCTCGACGCGCGCGTGGCTGCGCTCGCGGGCCAACTCCATCGAGGGCGGCAGCTCGGAGATCCAGCTCAACATCATCGCGCGGCGCGTGCTCGGCCTGCCCGAGTAGCCCAAGGAGGGCGCCGTTGTCGCTCGTACTCACCGAAGATCAAGAGTCGATTCGCAAGATGGCGCGCGAGTTCGTGCAGCGCCGCATGCCGACGACGCACCTGCGCGCGCTGCGCGACGGCGCCGACGCGCTCGGGTACTCGCCCGCGTGCTGGTCCGAGCTGGCCGGCCTCGGCGTCGCGGGGATGACCTTCCCCGAGGCGGTCGGCGGCGTCGGGCTCGGCTTCGCAGAGCTCGGCATCGTGTTGGAGGAGTGCGGCCGCACGCTGGCCCCGACGCCGATCGTGTCGACGGTGGTGCTGGCCGGCGGCGCGATCTCCCTCGGCGGCACCGACGCGCAGCGAGCCCGCTGGCTCCCGGGCGTCTGCGCGGGGGAGCGCGTGCTGGCGCTCGCCCACGACGAGGGCACGCGCCACGCGCGCCATCGCGTCGCGACGCGGGCCGAGCCCGTCGCCGGGGGGTTTCGCATCACCGGCGAGAAGTCCTTCGTGCTCGACGGCCACGGCGCCGACGCGCTGGTCGTGGCGGCGCGCGTCGCGGGCGCGAGCGCCGACCGCGCGGGGATCGGGCTGTTCATCGTGCCCGCGGGGTCGCCGGGCCTCACGGTGGCGCGCACCCCGCTGGTCGACTCGCGCAACGCCGCGCGCGTGCGCCTCGACGGGGTCGTCGTGCCCGATGACCAGGTGCTCGGAGCGCCCGACGGCGGCGCCGCCGTGCTCGACCGCGTGCTCGACCGGGGCGCGATCGCCGTGAGCGCCGAGATGCTCGGCGGCGCCCTCGAGGCCTTCGAACGCACCGTCGCGTACCTCAAGACACGGCGCCAGTTCGGCGTGCTCATCGGTTCGTTTCAGGCGCTCAAGCACCGCGCGGCGCAGATGTTCTGCGAGGTCGAGCTGTCGCGCTCGATCGTGCTCGCGGCGCTGCGCGCCCTCGACGACGACGGCCCCGACGCGGCCCTCCTCGCCGCCGCGGCGAAGGCCCGCACGACCGACACCTTTCTCCGCGTGGCGGGCGAGGCCATCCAGATGCACGGCGGCATCGGCGTGACCGACGAGCTCGACATCGGGCTCTTCTACAAGCGCGCCAGGGTGGCCGCGATGACCCTCGGCGACGCGGCGTATCAGCGCGACCGCTACGCGCGCCTCCAGGGATACTGAGCCGCGCCGCGCAAAGTGAAACATGTTTCAGTTTGCGCGGCGCGGGGCGGCGGAGGTCCGTAGCGCGCGGCGGAGAGATCCCTTAGTCTCCGACGGCGTCCGGCGATCGGGCGACACGGAGGCTTCGATGCGCACCTACGAAAAGCTCTTTCTCGACGGCGGTTACGTTGCCCCCGCGGGCACCGACACGTTGGAGGTACGCTCGCCGGCCACGCAGGCGCTCATCGGTCGGGTGCCCGAGGGGACCGCGGCGGACATCGACCGCGCCGTCGCCGCGGCGCGCCGCGCGTTCGACGTCGGCCCCTGGCCCCGCATGACGCCCGACGAGCGCGCCGACCTGATGGGGCGCCTCAACGAAGAGCTCATGGCGCGCCTCGACGAGTTCGCCGAGGTGATCACGGCAGAGGTCGGCTCGCCCATCACGTTCTCGCAGACGGCGCAGTCGCAGGTGCCGACCATGCTGCTCGATTACTACGTGAACCTCGCGCGCACCTTCGCCTTCGACGAGCGGCGCCAGGGCGTGCTGGGGCAGACGTGGGTGCTGCGCGAGCCCATCGGCGTCGTCGGCGCGATCATCCCGTGGAACGTGCCGCTCTTCGTCGCCATCTCGAAGATCGCGCCCGCGCTCGCCGCGGGCTGCACCGTGGTGCTGAAGCCGCCGCCGGAGACGCCCCTCTTCGCGTACGTGCTCGCCGAGGCGATCATCGCGGCGGGCCTGCCCGCGGGCGTGGTGAACATCGTCACGGCCGGGCGCGAGGTCGGCGAGCACCTCGTGCGGCACCCCGGCGTCGACAAGATCAGCTTCACGGGCAGCACGGCCGCGGGACGGCGCATCGCCGCCCTCTGCGGCGAGCTCCTGCGCCCGGTCACCCTCGAGCTGGGCGGCAAGTCGGCGGCCATCTTCCTCGACGACGCCGACGTCGCAGCCATGGTGCCCGAGCTCCTGCCCTTCGCCATGATGAACAGCGGGCAGGCGTGCATCGCGCAGACGCGCATTCTCGCGTCGCGGCGCCGCTACGCCGAGGTGGTCGACGCCCTCACCGAAGAGGTGCGACGGCAGAAGGTCGGCGACCCCACGGACCCGGAGACCTTCTGCGGCCCGCTCATCGCCGAGCGGCAGCGCGCGCGCGTCGAGGGGTACATCGCCGCGGGGCGCGCGCAGGGCGCGCGGGTCACCATCGGCGGCGGGCGCCCCCACGGGCTCGACGGCGGGTGGTACGTGGAGCCCACGGTGTTCGCCGACGTCGACAGCGAGATGACCGTGGCGCGCGAGGAGATCTTCGGCCCCGTGGTGTGCGTGATCCCCTACGACGACGAGGCCGACGCGGTGCGCATCGCCAACGCGTCGAGCTACGGCCTCTCGGGCTCGGTCTGGACGAGCGACCACGCGCGGGGCATCGCCGTGGCGCGGCGCGTCCGCACGGGCACCTTCACGGTGAACGGCTGCGCCATCGACTTCGCCACGCCCTTCGGAGGCTACAAAGACTCGGGCCTCGGGCGCGAGTTCGGCCCCGAGGGGCTCCTCGGCTTCCTCGAGGTCAAGTCGGTGAACATGCCCTTCGACTATGTTCCCTGAGCGAGCGATGGGCCCCGCGCCGCTGTCCGACGAGGACGCCCTCGCGCTCGCCGACGCGCCGCCGGAGGCGCTCCCCGAGCTCATGCGGGCCGCGCGGGCCGCGCGCGACGCGGCCTGGGGTCGCCGGGTGACCTTCTCGCCCAAGGTGTTTCTCCCGCTCACCAACCTCTGCAAAAATTACTGTAGTTACTGCGCGTTTCGTCGGTCGCCGGGCCAGCCCGGCGCGTGGACGATGACCCCGTCGGAGGTCGGCGACTGGGCCGGGCGCGCGCGCGACGCGGGGTGCTTCGAAGCGCTCTTCTGCCTCGGCGACAAGCCCGAGGCGACCTTCCCTTCGTACCGCGAGCAGCTCGCCGCGTGGCGCTTCGAGGGCACCGTCGATTACCTGGTCGAGGCGGCCGCGATCGCGCTCGACCGAGGCCTGCTCCCGCACACCAACGCGGGCCTCCTCACGCGCGACGACATGGCCCGGCTCAAGCCTGTGAACGTTAGCCTCGGGCTCATGCTCGAGAGCGCCAGCGCGCGGCTGTGCGAGCCCGGCATGCCCCACCACCTCGCGCCCGACAAGCACCCGTCGCTGCGCCTGCAGATGATCGACGAGGCGGGCCAGCTCGCGATCCCCTTCACCACGGGCGTGCTCCTCGGCATCGGCGAGACGCGGCGCGAGCGCGTCGAGGCGCTCCTCGCGATCCGCCGGCTTCACCGCGCGCACGGCCACGTGCAAGAGGTCATCGTGCAGAACTTCCGCGCGACGGCCGGCACCTCGATGCGCCGGAGCCCCGAGCCCGACGACGGCGAGATCGCCCACGCCGTCGCGATGGCGCGGCTCATACTCCCCGCCGAGGTGTCGGTGCAGGCCCCCCCCAACCTCAACGCCGAGGGCCTCGGCCTGCTGCTCGCCGCGGGCGTCAACGACCTCGGGGGCATCTCTCCGGTGTCGCCCGACTACGTCAACCCGCGGCACCCGTGGCCGCACCTCGACCGCGTCGCGGCGGCGTGCGCGCGCGACGGCTACACCCTCGCGCCGCGCCTCGCGATCTACGATCGCTACCTGCATCGGGAGGGCTTCCTCGCGCCCTCGCTCGCGGCGCCCACCGCCGCCGCCGCGGCGCGGCTCGAGCGCCTCGCCCGCGCGGCCGACTTTGCTGCAACGCCCTCCGCCGATGAGCGCGCGGGGGCCGCGTGATGACCGCCGCGCGCACGATCGAGGCGTGCCTCCGCGACGTCGAGCGCCCGGTGCGCACGATCCTCGAGCGCTGCCTCGAGGGCGTCGAGCTCCCCTGGGAGGACGCGGTCGCCCTCTGCGGCGCGCGCGGCCCCGCGCTGCACGCGCTGAGCCTCACGGCCGACGCGCTGCGCGCGCTCCAGGCGGGCGACCGCGTGGGCTACGTGGTCAACCGCAACATCAACTTCACCAACGCGTGCGTGAAGGCTTGCAAGTTCTGCGCGTTCGCGCGCGGGCATCGCTCCGAAGAGGCTTATTTTCTAGGCGAAGACGAGGTCGTGCGGCGCGCGCTGGAGGCGCAGTCGCTCGGGGCCACGGAGGTCTGCGTGCAGGCGGGGCTCGCGCCCGGCGTCGACGGGCGCGTGTACGTGCGGCTCTGCCGGGCCATCAAGGCCGCGGCCCCCGCGCTGCACATCCACGCCTTCTCGCCCGAAGAGGTGAAGTACGGCGCGGGGCTCGCGGGCGTGTCCATCGCCGCGTACCTCGAAGAGCTCCGCGACGCCGGGCTCGGGTCGCTGCCGGGCACCTCCGCGGAGGTGCTCGACGACGACGTGCGCCGACGCATCGCGCCGGGCCGCATCACCACCGCCGAGTGGATCGACGTCGTTCGCACCGCGCACGCGCTCGGCCTCCCCACCACGTCGACGTTGATGTACGGCCACATCGAGACCGACGCGCAGCGCATGCGACACCTCGACCTGCTCCGGTCGATTCAGAAGTCCACGGGAGGCTTCACGGAGTTCGTCCCGCTCTCGTTCGTGCACCACGAGTCGCCGATGCATCGCAAGGGCCTCCTCGAGGGGCTCCGGCCCGGGCCTACGGGCAACGAGGTGATCGCCCTCTACGCGATCGCGCGGCTCATGCTCGGGGCGACCTTTCGCAACATTCAGGTCTCGTGGGTGAAGGAGGGCGCGCGCCAGGCGCAGTGGCTCCTCGCGTGCGGCGCCAACGACCTCGGCGGCACGCTCATGAACGAGAGCATCTCGACCGCGGCGGGCGCGGGCCACGGGCAGTTCATGGCGCCGTCGACGCTCCGCCGTATGATTCGCGACGCGGGGCGCACGCCGGTGCAACGCGGCACGCGCTACGAGGCGCTACGCGAGTTCGGCCCCGTCGAGACGAGCGACGAGGCGCGCGACGCGCTCGACGCGCTCGCCGACCCCGATGGGGCCTTCGGGAGCTACGAGCTGCTCACGCGCGACGACCGCTTTCGGTTCCACCTCAAGCGCGCGCCCCGCGACGCGTAGGGGGCCAAGGCGCGCGAGGTCGTCGGGCGTGTCGACGTCGCACGCGAGGCCGTCGGCGCGCACCACGGCGACCTCGGCCGCCTCGCCGCGGGCCCGCTCGAGGTGAAGCAGAAAGCTGCCGCGCGTGCCGAAGCACGTCGCGAAGCGGTCGGGCGGCGCGAGGCCGAGCGCGTTCGTCCCCTCGTCGCTGCGATCGGGCGCGAGGGCTACGGGGTGATGCTCGAGGGCGCGAACGAGCGCCCACACGTCGCGGGTCGCGAGGCGCGGGAGGTCCGACATGAGCACGATGGCCGCGCGCGCGCCGCGCGCTGCGACGTGGGCGAGCGCCCGATCTACGATCGCCCCGAGCGCGCGCTCCTCGCCGTCGCGCAGCACCGCGGCCCCGCGGCTCGCGGCGAGGCGCTCGACGTCGTCGCAGTTGGTCGCCACGAGGATGCCCGCGACGGCCTCGCACGCGGCCACCTCGTCGAGCACGTGCTCACAAAACGCGCGCGCGTGCGCCGCTCGATCGACCTCGGCGAGCACCGCCGCGAGGCGCGACTTCGCCGACGCGAAGCGCTTCACGGGCACGACGACCCAGAGGCCGTCGGGCGCGCTCAGCACAGCGCCTCGGCGAAGGTGAGCACCTCGCGCGCGAGGCGGGCGCTGTCTGCGCGGGTGCGCATCAACGTGCGCGTGCCGAGCGTTGGAACGCCCGTCACGGTGCCCTCGTCGCCGGCCTCGACCACCATGGCCCGCACGAGGTCGCCGTAGTGGGCCGCGACGGCGCCCGCGGTGGGCGCTCGCCCGGCGAGCTCGGTGATCATCGCCGCGAGCGGGCCCTTCACGGCCTCGCCGCGGATGATCGGACTCACCGCGACGACGGGGCGCCGCGCGAGGGCCTCACGCACGCCCGCGAGCGACAGGATCGGGTCGATGGAGACGTACGGGTTCGACGGGCCCACGACCACGAGCTCGGCCGCCTCGATCGCCTCGAGCACGCCCGGCGCCGGGGGCGGCGAGCCGTCGAAGCGAACCCCGCGCGCCGTAGGCTGGGTGCGGTGCCGCACGAACCACGTCTGGAACGGGAGCGCGCCGTGCTCGCGCGTCTCGATCATGGTGCGGCACGGGCCGTCGCACATCGGCAGCACGCGGCACGGCACCGAGAGGGCGCGGCACAGGCGCGCGGTCACCGCGTGGAGGGGCTCTCCGGCGCGCAGCGCGCGGGTGCGCGTGAGGTGCGTGGCGAGGTCGCGGTCGCCGAGCTGAAACCACGCGTCTTCGCCGTACGCGGCCATGCGCTCGAAGGCGTGAAAGGTCTCGTCGGCGAGGCCCCACCCGCGCTCCTCGTGGGCGAGGTCGGCGAGGGTGTACATCACCGTGTCGAGGTCCGGCGACACGGAGAGGCCCCAGTGCTCGAAGTCGTCGCCGGTGTTCACGATCATGGTGATCGCGTCGGGGTCGAGCACCCGCGAAAGGCCGTGCATCAGGCGCGCTCCGCCGACGCCGCCCGAGAGCGCGACCACGGACCTCCACGCGCGGGTCACAGGTACAGGTCCTGCCCCGGCGGGCGGAGGAGATCGCTCGCGGGGCGGTCGCTCGGCGCGAACGAGAGGCCGCGCACCACCACCGCGGCGCGGCGCTCGGCGGCCTGACCCGCTACGAGGTCGGCGGCGGCGGCCACCTGATCGGCGAGGGCCGTGACCGTCGCCTCGAGGATCCTCCCGAAGAGGTCGGGCTCGCCGCGGCGATCCCACAGCGGCGGGAGCGCCGCCACGCCGATCGCGGCGCCGACGGTGCCGACGCGAAAGGGCCGCCCGAAGGAGTCGCTGATCACCACGGCGACCTGCGCCTGCGTCGCGCGGGCGAGCGCGGCGCGGATGCGCTCCGCCGACGCGTCGGGCGCCTCGGGCAGGAGCAGGGCCCACGGCCCGCTGTCGGCCGCCGCGCCCGCAGGGACGGCGTTGCTGCAGTCGATGCCCGCGTTGGCGGTGACGAAGCCCAGGCGGTGCTGCACCACGAGCACCCCCGGGGCGCTCCGCGACACCCGCAACGCCTCGCGCAGGATCAGCTCGACCATCCGCGCGTCCTTGCCGACCTCGGCCGCGGTGGCGGCCGCCCGCGGAGACACGACCACCTCGCGGAGGTCGACGAAGCGCCCCTCGGCCCGCGACACGGCCTTCGACGCCACGACCACCACGTCGCCGTCGAGGAGTGCGAAGCGCGCGGCGCGGAGGGCCGCCGCGACGGCCTCGCCCACGTCGTCGCCCGCTTCGAAGAGGCCGATGCCGGGCACCGCGACCAGCTCGAGCCTCCCATCGCATCGCACCGCCGACGGCGTCGCAGCATTCATCTCCGCGTACGCTACCCCGACATGAAACATGTTTCAATTTCGCTCGACACCGGGCGCCGGCGCGATCTACCTCTTGCGCGCGAAGGGGCTGAAATACCAATGCGCATCGGAGTGATCGGCGGTACGGGCAAGGAGGGTCGGGGGCTCGCGCTCCGGTGGAGTCGCGCGGGTCACCAGGTGCGCATCGGCTCGCGCGACGCGGCGCGGGCGAGCGAGCGCGCGGCCGAGCTCCGCGCGGTCGCGGGCGCTGGCGACATCACGGGCGGCGACAACGCGTGGGCGGTCTCCGACGCCGAGGTGGTCGTGCTGTGCGTCCCCTACGCGGCGCACGGGGAGACGCTGCGATCGCTCGCGGCGCAGCTCGCCGGTCGCGTGCTCATCGACATCACGGTGCCGCTCAATCCGCCGCGCGTCCGCGAGGTGCACCTGCCGCCGGGTCACTCCGCGGCGATGGAGGCGCAGGCGATCGTGGGCGCCGCGACGCCCGTGGTCGCGACGCTCCACCACGTGAGCTCGACGCACCTGGGCGACCCCGATCACGCCATCGAGGGCGACGTGCTCGTGTGCTCCGACCACGAGGCCGCCACCGCGACGGCGATCGCCCTCATCGCCGACCTCGGCGGGCGCGCGCTCGACGCGGGGCCGCTCCGCAACGCCGTGGCGCTCGAGTCGCTCACGCCGGTGCTGCTGCACCTCAACAAGCGGTACAAGTGCTCCGCCGCGGCCCTGCGCATCGTCGGGCTGCCCGGCTGAGCGGGCGCGCTCCGCGGGCAGCGCTCAGAGCGCGAGCTCGGCCATGAGGCGAACGGCCTCGGGCTGCATCGCGCCGACGATCATGGTGGTGATGCGCGACTGCTTCCACGCCTGGAAGCGCTCGCGGATGCGCGCGGGCGGGCCCACGAGGTGGAGCGTGTCGACCATCTCGTCGGTGACGGCCTCGACGGCCTCCTGGCGCTTGCCCTGAAGAAAGAGGTCTTGAATTTTGGTGGCCTCGTCCTCCCAGCCTACGCGGCGAATGTACTCGCCGTAGAAGTTCTTCTCCCGGGCGCCCATGCCGCCGATGTAGAGGGCGAGGCTGGCCTTGAGCGGCGCGCGGCACGCGTCGACGTCGTCGCCGACGATGACCGCCACGGTGGGCGCGATCTCGAAGTTGTCGAAGCTCCTCGCGCCGTTGGTCTTCGCGAAGCCCTCGAGGAGGTTGGGCTCGAGCACGTCGAAGCGGCCCGGGTGCATGCAGGTGAGGAGCACCCCGTCGGCGAGCTCGGCGGCGAGCGCCTGCCCCTTCGGCGCCATGGCCCCGGTGTAGATCGGGATCCCCTTGCGACCGTGAAGAATGCTCTTGAGCGGCTTGCCGAGCCCCGTGGCGCCGGGGCCCCGATACGGGATCTGGTAGCGGACGCCCTCGAAGGTCAGCGCCTTCTCGCGCGCGAAAATCGCCCGCACGATGGTGAGGTACTCGCGCATCCAGGTGAGGGGCTTGTCGAAGGGCACGCCGTGCCACCCCTCGACCACCTGCGGCCCCGAGGTGCCGAGCCCGAGGATGAAGCGCCCGCCCGAGAGCGCGTCGAGCGTCATGGCCGTCATCGCCGTGTTGGCCGGCGAGCGCCCGGGGAGCTGCATGATGGCCGTCCCGAGCTTGATCTTCGTGGTCTGCGCGCCGATCCACGCGAGCGGCGTCACCGCGTCGGAGCCCCACGCCTCCGCCGACCACACCGAGTCGTACCCGAGCGACTCGGCCTCTTTGATGAGGCCAACGTCGATCGAGACCGACGCGCCTGAGTAGCCCACCATCAACCCCAGCTTCATCGCGGCGTCTCCTTCCGATTCGAAACGTGTTTCACTCTTCGGCGCTGCACGAGAGCACCACGCGGCCCCGGAGCCCGCCGGCGCGCACGAGGCGCTGCGCGGCGTCGGCCCGCGACAGCGGGAGCACCCGATCGATCTGGACCGCGAAGGGCGCCTCGCGGTGCATCGCGAGGAGGCGCTCCATCTCGGCCGCGGTGGCGCCGCTGCCGCCGATGATGCGCAGCCCGAGGGTGATGATGTACCCGAGGTTGAGCGCCACCCGCTCGGCGAGGATGTTGCCCACCACCACGATGCGCCCGCCCACGCGGAGCGTGCGGAGCGCCGCCGGGAAGGTCGCCGCCCCGACGGTGTCGAGCGCAAGGTCGATCTTGCCGACGCCCTCGCTGAAGCGCCCGTCGGCGGCCACGATGACCGCGCTCGCGCCCAGGGCCCGCAGCGCGGCGGCGTGGGACTCGGCGCGCACCACGGCGACCACCTCGGCGCCGAGGCGCGCGGCGATCTGCACGGCCGCCGAACCGACGCCGCCGTTGGCGCCCGTCACGAGCACCCGCTCGCCCGCGCGGAGCCCGCCGAGCGTGACGAGGTCGCGGTACGCCGTGCCGAAGGTGCAGTGCAGCACCGCGGCCTCGGCGGCGGGCAGCGCGCGCGGCACGGCGAAGAGGGCGCGCTCCGGCGCGATGACGTGCGTCGCGTAGCCGCCGTCGGCCAGGATGCCGAACACCCACGCGGAGCGCTCGCAGAGCGAGGTCTCGCCGGCGAGGCACGAGGCGCACTCGCCGCACGAGTCGCGGTGCATCGTCGCGACGCGATCGCCCGGCGCGAAGGCCCGCACGGCGGCGCCGACGGCGACCACAACGCCGGCCGCCTCGTGCCCCGGCGTGATCGGGTACGTCTGGAAGGGGAAGCGCCCCGCGCGGTCGATGAGGTCGCGGTGGCACACGCCGCAGGCCTCGACGCGCACGAGCACCTCGTGGTCTTCGAGGGGGCGCAGGGGCTCGGCGATGACCTCGTAGGCGAGGTCGGTGTCCCACCCGGCTTCGGTGAGCCGGACGCGCGCGCCGGTGACCGTCATTCGAGGCCGATGCATCGCGCGACGACCTCGCGGTGCGAGGACGGGTCGCCGAAGAGGGACTCGGAGCCGCGGGCGCGCTTGAAGTAGAGGTGCGCGTCGTGCTCCCACGTGATGCCGATGCCGCCGTGCACCTGCAGCGTCTCGGCGGCCGTGCGAAAGAACGCCTCGGAGCAGAAGGCCTTGGCCGTGGAGGCCGCGACGGTGAGCTCCGCCGCGTCGCCCGAGGCCGCCACGCAGCCCGCGTAGTAGGCCGCCGAGCGCGCCGACTCGACGTCGACGAACATGTCGGCGCACCGATGCTTGATGGCCTGAAACGACCCGATGGGGCGCCCGAACTGCACCCGCACCTTGGCGTACTCGACGGACATCTCGAGGCAGCGCTGGGCGCCGCCCACCTGCTCCGCCGCGAGGGCCACGCAGGCCCGCTGGAGCGTGCCCTGCAGCACGCCCCACCCGAGGCCCGGCCCGGCCACCACGGCCGACCGAGGCACCCGCACATCGCGGAGCGTGACGTCGGCCACGCGGCGCGTTTGATCCATCGTGGCGAGGCCGCGGCGCTCGACGCCCGCCGCGTCGGCGGGGACGGCGAAGAGCGCGACCCCCGCCTCGCCCGCGCCCGCGCCGGCCACCCGCGCGGCCACCACGAGGACCGTCGCCGTGGCGCCGTCGAGCACGAAGCGCTTGATGCCCGAGAGCACGTAGTCGTCGCCGTCGAGGCGCGCGACGGCCGTGATGGAGTCGGCGTCGGCGCGCGCCGGCGCCTCGAGGTACGCCACCGTCGCCGTGGCCTCGCCCGCCGCGATGCGCGGGAGCCACGCGGCCCGCGGCGCCTCGTGCGACCCCAGCAGCAGCGCGTTGGTGCCGAGCGCCACCGTCGAGAGCAGCGGCGCGCAGAGGAGCGCGTAGCCCGCCTCCTCCAGGAGGCCCACGAGCTCGACGTGGCCCGCCCCGGCGCCGCCGTAGGCCTCGGGCACGATCATCGAGGCCCAGCCCAGCTCCTGCCCGATGCGCTGCCACACGTCGACGTCCCACCCGCGCTCCGACTTCATCGCCGCGCGCACCCGCGCCGACGACGAGTGCTGCGCGAGGAATCGCCGCGCGCCCGCGCGGAGCGCCTCTTGTTCCTCGGTGAATGCGAAGTCCATGGACGCCTATTTACGCGGTTTCATCGGTGAGTAGAACGTGTTCTACTTCTCGCAATGTAGGCCCCCCGTCAACGAGCGAGCACATGAATCTCGATTTCAGCGAGCAGGAGGAGTCGTTTCGTCGGGCCGTGCGCGCGTGGCTCGACGAGGCGCTTCGCGGTGAGTTCGCGGCGCTGCGCGGTCGCGGCGGGCCCGGCGACGAGCACGCGTCGCTCGCGGGGCGCCTCGCGTGGGAGCGCGTGCTGGGCGCCTCGGAGTGGGCGTGCGTCGGGTGGCCGCGGGCGTACGGCGGCCGCGGGGCGACGCTCAACGAGCAGGTGATCTTTCACGAGGAGTACGCGCGCGCGCGGGCCCCGGGGCGCCTCGGGCACATCGGCGAGACGCTGCTCGGCCCGACGGTGATCGAGTTCGGCACCGAGGCGCAGAAGCAGCGGTTCTTGCCGCCCATCGCGCGGGGCGAGGAGTTCTGGTGCCAGGGCTACTCGGAGCCCGAGGCGGGCTCGGACCTCGCCAACGTGCAGACGCGGGCAGAGCTCGTCGGGGGCGAGTGGGTGATCAACGGCCAGAAGACGTGGACGTCCCTCGCCCACTGCGCCGACTGGTGCTTCGTGCTGTGCCGCACGAACCCGACGGCGCCGCGCCACCGGGGGCTCTCGTACCTCCTCGTGCCGATGCGGTCGGAGGGCATCGAGGTGCGCCCCATCGAGCAGATTACGGGCACCTCGGAGTTCAACGAGGTGTTCTTCGACAACGTGCGCACGCCGGCGGAGAACGTGCTCGGCCCCGTCGACGGCGGCTGGCGCGTGGCCATGGCGACGCTGGCCTTCGAGCGGGGCACCTCCACGCTGGGTCAGCAGCTCATGTTCGAGAACGAGCTCGCCGAGGTGATCGCGGCCGCGAAGGCCAGCGGCGCCGCGCGCGACCCGGCCATTCGTCAGCGCATCGCCGCCGCGTGGATGGGCCTCAAGGTGATGCGCATGAGCAGCCTCCGCACGCTGAGCCTCATGCAGGGGGGCGAGCTGCGGCGCGAGGCGATGATCGCCAAGCTCTACTGGGCCACGTGGCACCGCGACCTGGGCAAGCTCGCGATGGACGTGCTCGGCGAGGAGGCCGGCGTCGTGGGCGAGGGCTACGAGCTCTCGGCCCTCCAGCGGCTCTTTCTGTTCACGCGCGCCGACACGATCTACGCAGGCTCCAACGAGATCCAACGGAACATCATCGGCGAGCGCGCCCTGGGGCTCCCCCCGGAGCCGCGCCCCGCCCCCAGCGAAAGGCGTGAGTCGTGAGCGTCGTCGTCCCCACGTGCCCACCGGGCCACGGTCTGCTCCAAGGCAAGACGGTGCTCATCACCGCGGCGGCCGGCACCGGCATCGGGTTCGCCGCGGCGAAGCGCTGCGCGGAGGAGGGCGCCTCGGTCGTGATCAGCGACATTCACGAGCGCCGCCTCGCCGCCGCCGCCGAGAAGCTCGAGCCCGTTCTGGGCCGCCGCCCGCCGTCCATTCTCTGCAATGTGACCAGCGAGGCCGACGTGCAGCGCATGTTCGACTTCGCGATCGCCGAGGTGGGCCACATCGACGTGCTCATCAACAACGCCGGCCTCGGGGGCACCGCGACCCTCGCGGAGATGACCGACGCGCAGTGGTCCTCCGTGCTCGACGTGACGCTCACGGGCACCTTCCGCTGCACGCGCGCCGCGCTCCGGCATATGACCGCGCGCAAGGCCGGCGTGATCATCAACAACGCCTCGGTCATCGGGTGGCGCGCGCAGGCGGGGCAGGCCCACTACGCCGCGGCCAAGGCCGGCGTCATGGCCCTCACGCGCTGCGCGGCCGTCGAGGCGGCGCCCTCCAACGTGCGCGTCAACGCGGTCTCTCCGAGCCTCGCGATGCACCCCTTCCTCTCGAAGGTGACCACCGAGGCGCTCCTCGAGGAGCTCACCGCGCGCGAGGCCTTCGGCCGGGCCGCCGAGCCCTGGGAGGTCGCCAACGTGATGGTCTTCCTCGCGAGCGACTACGCCACCTACATGACCGGCGAGGTCGTCTCCGTGAGCAGCCAGCACCCATGAGCGCCGAGTTCTCCAAGCGGTACGGTCCCTGGTGCGTGGTGGCGGGCGCCTCCGAGGGCCTCGGCGCCGCCTTCGCCGACGGCCTCGCGCGACGCGGCGCCAACCTCGTGCTCCTCGCGCGCAGGACCGAGCTCCTCGAAGGGGTCGCGAGCCGCATCCGCGCCGCGCACAACGTCGAGGTCCGCTGCGTTGCCGTCGACCTCGCCGACGCCGATTTCGCTGAGCGCCTCGCGGCTGCGACCGCGGGCCTCGAGCTGGGCCTCGGGGTCTACAACGCCGCGTACTCGTACATCGCGCCGCTCCTCGATCGCCCCCTCGACGACGCGCTGCGGGTGGTCGATGTGAACGTGCGCGGGCCCCTGCGCTTCGTGCACGCCCTCGCGCCCGCGATGGTCGCACGGGAGCGCGGCGGCGTGGTGCTCATGTCGTCGATGGCGGGCTTCCAGGGCTCGCCGCGCCTCGCGGCCTACGCGGCGAGCAAGGCCTTCAACATCGTGCTGGGCGAGAGCCTCTGGGCCGAGCTGCGACCGAAGGGCGTCGACGTGATCGTGTCGTGCGCGGGCGCCATTCGCACGCCCAACTACCTCGCCACCACGCGCAAGGAGGCGCCGGGCACCCTCGACGCCGACGCGGTCGTCGCGGTCACGCTCGACGCCCTGGGGAGCGGCCCCGTGGTGGTCCCCGGCGGGGTCAACAAGTTCGCGCGCTTCTTCCTCGGGCGGCTCCTGTCGCGCGAGGGCGCCGTGGGTGTGATGGCGAAATCGACGAAGGGCCTGCAATGAACGCCGCGACGCTCGTCGGGTTTCTGGCCGCGCCGCTGGTCTACGCGCTGGTGCTCGCGCTGCACCTCGTGGTGCCCGCGCGCGAGGTCGACGGGTACGTGCGCGACGAGGTCACCGGCAAGCCGCTGCGCTATCGCCTCAACGGCCTGCGCGTGTTCTTCGTGGTGATCGCCCTCGCCGTGCTCGCCGCGCGGCAGGGCCTCGTCGCGCCCGACTTTCTCTGGGTGCACCGCTGGGAGTCGCTCGCGGGCGCCGTCGCGCTCGGCCTCGCGTTCACCTTCGCGATCGTGCTCACCGCGCCGCCGACGGGCAAGGGACTCGCGGCCGACCTGTACCTCGGCCGACGGCCCAACCCCCAGTGGGGCAACGGCCGCGTCGACGCCAAGATGTACCTCTACCTCGTCGGCGCCGTGATGCTCGAGCTCAACATCCTGTCGTTCGCGGCGCACCACGCCGCGCGATACCCCGACGACCCCT
>CANMAT010000010.1 GCA_947494865.1 Deltaproteobacteria bacterium | reverse complement strand
CTCGGTCGCGAACTCCAACGGTGAGCCGTCGGCGAGCATCACGCGCGCGGCGGGTCGCTCGCGCAACAGGTGCAGCGCGAGCGCGGCCTCGGTGCCGGTGGCCTTGAAGCCCTTGCGGTTGCCCGAGCGAGCCTCCAACAATCGCAAGATGCGCCGGTCTTCGGGGGCGAAGGCGATGCTGCGCACGGCGCCCGCGTCGAGGTACGAGCGCGCGCCGGGGAGGCGAACGCGCACCTCGAGGGCGGGCGTCCCGTCGAAGCCCGCGACGCGCGATTGCAGCGAGCGCCCTGCTACATCGGCCGCCGGGAGCATCACGAAGTACTCGGGCGGCGCGGCGGGCGCGGCGGGCTCTACGGGCAGCCACGAGGTCGCGATGCGCTCGGCGGTGAGCGCGCGGTGCACGGCCTCGCGCCACCGCGGGAGCTTCTCCAGCGGCGCGCCGACGTCATCGCCGCCCACGAGCGCGTCGCGCAGCGCGTCGGAGATGCTCAGGTCGGCGAGCACCGCCGCGGTGTGCTCGCACACGCCCCACTGGCGGCACGTGCACTCGTGCTCGAACTGCGGTCCCCCGCCGCGCGAGGGGCGCAGCAGCACCGTCGCGTCGGCCTTGCGCGGGTGTCGCAGCGCGGCGCGCACGGCGCCGTCGTCGCTCATCGACGGAGAGCCTTCGGCGTAGGCGAAGCCGTGGTGCACGAGGCGGTCGACGGGCAACCGCGTGAGGGTCGCGACCGCGCGCAGCGTGAGCGAGTCGAACCATGACGGGCGCGCAGGCATCAGCGGGGCGGCGGATCATGGAGATGTGGCGCCGCGGGGTCAACGCCGGCGCCACCGGGCGCACGCACCCGCGAAGGCTCCGTGGCACATGACAAGGGCGGCGAACCTCGACTAGCGTCCGCGCCGCCATGAGCCGATCTGAATGGTCTGAGACTGTCGCCGACGCGATCCGCGAGGCCGCGCAGCGCCGCCCGACGCACAACTGCTTCACCTTCGCCGACCCCCGCGAGGCCGACCGGAACTACACCTACGCCGAGATGCTCGACGCGGTGCGGGCGCGCGCCGCGGCCCTGTACGCCCTCGGGCTGCGCAAGGGCGACCGCGTGGCGCTCGTGGTGCCGGGCGCCGAAGACTTCGTGCTCACCTTCCTGGGCGCGGTGCTCGGCGGCCTCGTGCCCGTGCCCATGTACCCGCCGCTCGCGCTGGGCAAGGTCGACAGCTACGTGAAGAACGTCGAGCACATCGTGAGCTCGTCGGGCGCGAAGGTGCTGCTCGTGTCGAAGGTCGTGCGGCCCATTCTCGGGTCGGCGCTCGAGTCCGGCGCCGTCGAGAAGCTCGCGCTCGTCGAGAGCCTCGACCTCGCCGCGCCGCGCGCGGGCACCGAGCCCGCCATCGCCGCGAGCGACCTGTGCTTTCTGCAGTACACGTCGGGCAGCACGTCGGCCCCCAAGGGGGTGTGCGTGACGCACGGCAACCTCGCCGCCAACGCCTCCGTGATCATGAACGGCGGGCTCGGCACCGACCCCGACAGCGACCGCGGCGTCTCGTGGCTGCCGCTCTATCACGACATGGGGCTCATCGGATTTGTGATCTCGCCGCTCTTCAAGAGCGTGCCGATCACCTTTCTCCCGACGCTCGAGTTCGTGAAGCGCCCGCCCTACTGGCTCGAGATGCTGCACAAGCACAAGGGCACCATCACCTTCGCGCCCAACTTCGCGTACGCCCTCGCCGCGCGCCGCGCCAAGGAGAGCGAGATCGCCGGGTGGGACCTCTCGCGCGTGCGCGTGCTCGGCTGCGGCGCCGAGCCCATTCAGCCCGGCACGCTGCGGGGCTTCATCGATCGCCTCGCGCCCGCCGGGCTCTCTGTGAAGGCGCTGCTGCCCTGCTACGGCATGGCCGAGGCCACCCTCGCGATGGCCTTCGCGCACTCGCAGGGCGGCGTGCTGCGCACCGACGCCGTCGACGCGGCCGCGCTGCGCGACGGCGAGGCGAGGCCCTGGGTCGAAGGTAGCAGCGACGACGAGGACTCCCGTCGCGTCGAGATCGTCAACTGCGGGCCCGCGCTGCCCGGTCACGCGTTGTCGGTGCGCGACCCCGATGGGGCCGTGCTCGGCGACCGCGTCATCGGCGAGCTGTGCTTCAAGGGCCCCAGCGTGACGCCCGGGTACTACAACAACCCCGAGGCCACGGCGGGCTCCTACAAGGGCGAGTGGCTGCACTCCGGCGACCTCGGGTACATGGTCGACGGCGACGTGTTCGTCTGCGGGCGCGTCAAGGACATGATCATTATTCACGGCCGCAACTACTACCCGCAAGACATCGAGTGGCGCGTGCAAGAGGTCGAAGGCGTGCGCAAGGGCGCCGTGGTGGCCTTCGCGTGTCAGCCCGAGAGCGAGTCGTCGGAGCAGCTCGTGGTGGTGGCCGAGTGGGCGGGCAAGGAGAGGCCCGCCGACGAGGTGCTCACGCGCATCGAGAGGGCCATCAACGACGTGGTGCAGACCGAGATCGGGCTGCGGCCGTGGAAGGTGGCGCTCATCCCCGCGGGCACCATCCCCAAGACGTCGAGCGGCAAGCTCCAGCGGCGCAAGACCAAGGAGCAGTTCGAGCGCGGCGCCCTCGGGCTCGAGGGCCCGGGCACCGAGAGCCTCGGCGCCAAGGCCGCCGTCGCGAAGCAGATGGCCCGCTCGTACACGGCCATCGCCAAGAACGAGGTGATGTCGCGACTGCCCGACCCGGTGCGCGCGTTCTTCGGGCGAAAGAAGTCGTAGGGCAGAGCTTCTGCGGTAGACGCGTCGCGTCGTGTGGGGCACCTTCCCGCACCCCTTCGGAGGCGAAGCGATGCTCAGCCAGCTCCTCAAGCCCGACTACGAAGAGCTGATCCGAGCCAAAGACTGGAACACGCTGCGCGAGCTCCTCGTCGAGCTCGACCCGCCCGACCTCGCCGAGATCCTCGAGCTGCTGTCGCCGCAAGACAGCGCGATCATGTTTCGCATCCTGCCGCGCGCCGAGGCCACCGACGCCTTCGAGCACCTCTCCGTGGAGCTGCAAGCCGCCCTGGTCGAGACGCTCGCCGACAAGCAGCTCGTCGACATTCTCGACGAGATGGCGCCCGACGATCGCACGCGCCTCCTCGAAGAGCTGCCCGCCGAGGTGACCCGCCGCCTCGTGCACACGCTGTCGCCGCCGCAGCGGCAGATCGCCAACCAGCTCCTGGGTTACCCCGAGCGCTCCGCGGGCCGCTCGATGACGCCCGAGTACGTGGCCATCCGCCCCGACATGACGGTGGCCGAGGCGCTCACGCACATCCGCGAGCACGCGCGCAGGAGCGAGACCATCAACGTGGTGTACATCACCGACGCGCGGGCCAAGCTGCTCGGCGAGGTGCGCCTCGCCACGCTGGTGCTGGCCGCGCCGAGCGCGCGCGTCGACTCCATCGAAGACGCGCAGCTCGTGGCCATCCCCGCGACGGCGCTGCGCGAAGACGTGGTGGCAGCCTTCGAGAAGTACGACCGCGTGGCGCTCCCGGTCACCGACGGTGCGGGCCACCTGGTGGGCATCATCACCGTCGACGACGTGCTCGACGTGCAGGCCGAAGAGGCCACGGAAGACATCCAGAAGCTCGGCGGCACCGAGGCCCTCGACGCGCCGTACCTCGACACCTCCTTCGGCACGATGGTGAAGAAGCGCGCGGGCTGGCTCGCGGTGCTGCTCGTGGGCGAGATGCTCACGGCCACGGCGATGACGCACTACGAGCACGAGATCGAGCGCGCGGTGGTGCTGGCGCTGTTCGTCCCGCTCATCATCTCGTCGGGCGGCAACTCGGGCTCGCAGGCCACGTCGCTCATCATTCGCGCCCTCGCGCTGCGCGAGGTCGAGCTCGCCGACTGGTGGCGCGTGTTCGTGCGCGAGCTGCGCTCGGGCCTGGCGCTCGGGCTCATTCTGGGCGTCATCGGCTTCATGCGCATTCAGTTCTGGCCCACCGCGGCGGCCACGTACGGGCCCTACTACACCCGCGTGGCGCTCACCGTGGCGGGGAGCCTCATCGGCGTGGTGCTCTTCGGCAGCGTGGTGGGCTCGATGCTCCCCTTCGCGCTGCGCCGCGTGAAGCTCGACCCGGCCACGGCGTCGGCGCCCTTCGTGGCCACGCTCGTCGACGTGACGGGCCTGGTGATCTACTTCACCGTGGCCAACTTCTTCTTGAAGGGCTTTCTGCTGTAGCCGCGCGGGCGTCGCGCGCCGCGTCTACAGGGTGATCTTCTGGCCGGGCATGGGGGCGGTCACGTCGGGGTAGCCGTGCGTGTCGACCATGAGCTCGCGCAGCGCGCGGAGGCTCTGCGGCTCGCCGTGCACGAGGGCCACCTTGCGCAGCGGGCCGCGCTCGCGGCACGCGTTGGCGAAGTTGATGAGGTCGCGCTGGTCGGCGTGGGCGCTGAAGCCGTTGAGCACCACGACCTCGGCGCGGCGGTCGCGCTCGACGCCGAAGACCTTCACCCGCGCGCGCCGCTCGACGAGCCTGCGCCCGAGGGTGTGCTGGGCCTGGAAGCCCACGATGAGCACGGTGTTCTTCGCGTCTTCGATGCCCGCGCGCAGGTGGTGGAGCACGCGCCCGGCCTCGCACATTCCGCTCGCGGCGATGACCACCGCGGGCTGATCGCTCGATGAGAGGCGCTTGCTCTCCTCCACGTCTTCGACGTAGCGCAGGCCGTCGAAGTCGAAGGGCGAGTCGTGGCCGCGCATGAGGGCGCGCGCCTCGGCGTCGAAGCACTCGGGGTGCATCTTGAAGATCTCGGTGATCTTCGCCGTGAGCGGCGAGTCGATGTACACCGGCACCCGTGGGATGTGCCCGTCGGCGCGCAGCTGCTTGAGGGCGAACACGATCTCTTGCGCGCGCTCGAGGGCGAAGGCCGGAATGATCACCTTGCCGCCGCGCGCATAGGTGCGACGGATGACCGCCGCGAGGTCTTCGTCCATCTTCTCGATGGGGTCGTGGAGGCGGTCGCCGTAGGTGCTCTCGGAGATGAGCATCTCGGCGCCCGAGACCACCTCGGGGTCGCGCAGAATGGGCATGTTGTTGCGCCCGAGGTCTCCCGTAAAAACAACCCTGCGCGTGGCGCCGTTCTCTTCGACGTCGAGGGCTGTGATGGCGCTGCCGAGCACGTGGCCCGCGTCGTAGAAGGTGACCGTCACGCCCGGCGCGATACGCATCGCGCGGCGGTACGGAATGGACACGAAGCGGTCGATGGCGGCGAGGGCGTCGGCCTCGGTGTAGAGGGCCTCGATGGGCTCGCTCTCGAGGTCGCCGCGGGCGATCTGCTTGTTGAGGTGCCGCGCGTCGGCCTCTTGAATGTAGGCCGCGTCGCGGAGCATCGCGGCGCAGAGGTCGCGGGTGGCGTGCGTGGCGTAGATGGGGCCCGCGTAGCCCTGCTTCACGAGCAGGGGGAGGGCGCCCGAGTGGTCGATGTGCGCGTGCGAGAGCACCACCACGTCGATCTCGTCGACCGGGAGCGGGAGGTGACGGTTGCGCTCGAACGACTCGCGTCGCCTGCCCTGATACAGCCCGCAGTCGAGGAGCACCGTAGCGTGCGGGGTGCGGACCAGGTGCATCGAGCCCGTGACCGTCTGGGCCGCGCCTACAAATTCGATCTCCATGGTGACCTGCTGAGTATCACGCCGCTGGCGAGAGACCCCCGCAGGATCATTGCGTTGACACGCTGGACGCACCGGATAGACTCGCGCCGACATTGCTGCGCCCCGGTGTTTTTCGGGGCTCTTCGAACTGTCTGGCCGATCTCAAAGCATGCAAGGCGCGCAGGGGTTGAAGGACCGATGCTGAAGCTCGTGATCGCGGATGACGAGGGCAAGAAGACGGTCGTACCGCTCGTGCGGGACGAGATCACCATCGGTCGCAAGGAGGGCAACACGATCCGGCTGACGGAGCGCAACGTGTCGCGGCGGCACGCGCGCATCGTCAAGCGCACCAACGATTACATGCTCGAAGACCTCGCGAGCTACAACGGCATCGTGGTCAACAACGCGCGCCTCGTCGAGGCCCGGCCCATCCGGCACGGCGACGAGATTCGCATCGGCGACTACACCCTGCAGATCGTCGACGAGCCCGGCGCGCAGCCCACGCCGACGCCGCCGGCGCCGTCGCCGCCGTCGGAGCCCATCGTGCCGCTCCTCTCGGCGCCCGCGCCCGCGCCCAACGCAGCGCCGCCGCTCGCGTCGCACAACGACCCGCTCGCGATGGCGCGGCCCGCCACGGACGCCTCGTCGCAGCCGGTGCCCGAGCACATCCGCGGGTTGCGCCTCGTGTTCCTCGCGCCGGCGGGCGTGCCGCCCCCCGTGATGCTCGATCGGCTCCCGGTGGTGATGGGCCGCTCCGAGGCGGCCGACGTAGCACTCCCCTTCAGCTCGATCTCGCGAGAGCACGCCAAGGTGTTCCTCGAAGACGACAAGCTGATGATCGAAGACATGGGGAGCTCCAACGGCGTTCAGATCAACGGCGAGAAGTGCAAGAAGGGCCAGCTCGGGCCCGGCGACATGGTGCAGCTCGGCGTGGTCGAGTTTCGCGTCGCGCGCCGCGGCGACAGCACCGTCGTCATTCAAAAAGCCGCCATGGACGAGAAGCTGGCCGCCCAGCGTCGCCCCGCGGTGGGCCTCATCGGCGCCATCGTGGGCGGCGGCCTCGCGCTCGGCCTCGCCGTGGTTCTATTCGTCAACAAGATGAACCCGAGCGCGCCGACTCCGCCCTCCGCCGCCGCCGCGCAGACCGCGCCGCAGCCCCTCGCCGCCGCGCCCGAGGCACCCGCCCCGACGCAGCCCGAGACGCCCGCGGTGGCGCAGCCCGAGGCGCCCGCCGCAGCCCCGCCCGCCGCAGCCCCGCCCGTCGCAGCCCCGCCCGCCGTCCCCGAGGCGCCGCCCGCGGCGGTGGCGCCCCCGCCGGCGCCCGAGCAGCCTGAGGTCGCGCCGCCCACGGTCGCGCCGCCCGCCGCACCCCCCGTTCAGGTGCAGCACATCGAGACCGCCAGCGAGCGAAGGGCTCGCGAGCACGCCGAGCGCGAGGCCGCCCGCGCCGCCGCGCACACCGCGAGGCCCGAGCCCGCGCCGCGCGCATCGCCCACCCCGCCGCGTGCGCCGACCCCGCCTCCCGTGCAGCGTCCCGTGGCGGCCCCGACGCCCCCGACGCCAGCGCCGACGCCCCCCTCGAACGACGACGGGATGACCCCCATGCAGCGCGCGCAGGCGTGCCGCACGAGCACGGGCGACGAGTCCGCGCGCAACACCTGCGTCATCAACGCGCTCCGCGGCCGGGCCAACACCGACCGCGAGCTGGGCTACCTCGCGACCACGCAGCAGGCTGCGGGCCGCACGGCCGACGCCGTGCGCACCATGCGGATGTACATTCAGCGGTATCCGCAGGGGCCGATGCTCGCGAACTTTCAGCGCTACATCGACTCGCACCAGTAGATGGGAGGGTGCCCCGTCGCGGTGCTTGACATCGCGGTAGCGCTCTGGCACTCCTCCCGACCCGCGCGAACATCGTCCCCACACGACCACATCGTGCACCGCGCCGCGGATCGACCGCGGCGCACTCCCGAAGATTCTCTTCGAGAGGGGCGCGCTCACCAACTCAATAGGGAAAACCGATGCCCAAAATGAAGACCAACCGCGCCGCGGCCAAGCGGTTCACGCTTACCGGGACGGGCCGCGTCCGTTGTCCGTCGGGTGGCGCGAGCCACTTCATGAACGGAAAGAGTTCTCGCCGTCTGCGCCGTCTGCGCAAGAACGGCATGGTCGACAAGGCGATGGAGAAGCGCGTGCAACGCCTCTTCCCCTACGGCCGTCCCTGAAATCTACCGGAGCTACTGACCCATGCCGCGCGCAAAAACTGGTTTCAAGGGCCGTCGTCGCAAGAACCGCCTCTTCCGTCACGCCCAGGGCTTCTCCAACGGCCGTGGCCGCCTCTTTGGCCCGATGGCCGAGGCTGTTCACAAGGCCTGGTCGTACGCCTACGTGGGCCGCAAGCTCCGCAAGCGCGACTTCCGTCGCCTGTGGATCGCCCGCATCGGCGCCGCCGCGCGCTCGCTCGGCACGAACTACTCGCGCCTCGTGAACGCCCTCAAGACGGCCAACATCGGCATCGACCGCAAGATCCTCGCCGACCTCGCCGTGCGCGACTTCGCGGGCTTTCGCGCCGTGCTCGAGGCCGCCAACGTGAAGATCGTCGCGAACGAGTTCGCCTCGGCCTGATCGCCTCCCTCCGCTTCGCCGTTCCTCATCCCCCATCAAACTCGAGCGCCTTCGTCGATCGCCCTCGCCGGGTGAACGACCTCGTCTGCACGCTCGTGCGGCACACGTCGTCGCGCGCAGGCCAAATGCCGCGTTGCCGCGGTACGTCGTGATCCGTACACTCCGCGCCCCCGAACATGGCACAGGAAACACCGATTGAAGAGCTCGACGCGATCGCACGCGGCGTCGACGAGGCCTTCGCTGCTGCGCGCGACGACAACGAGCTGCGTCAGGTGACCGCGCGCTTCTCGGGCCGCGAGGGCTCGCTCACGCGGGTGATGAAGCGCATCCCCGAGCTCCCCGGCGCCGAGCGAAAGTCGTTCGGCCAACGGGTGAACGAGGTGAAGGGCCGCGTCGAGCGCGCGCTCGCGACGGCAGCAGAGCGCCTGCGCAGCGAGGCGCGCGCGCGCGAGCTCGCGGGCCCCGCGATCGACATCACGCTGCCCGGTCGCCGCCCGCGCCTGGGCCGCGTGCACCCGATCATGCGCACGCTGCACGAGATCATCGACGTGTTCTCGTCGCTGGGCTTCGACGTGGCCGAGGGCCCCGAGGTCGACCTCGCGGAGAACAACTTCGACCGCCTGGGCTTCCCCCCAGATCACCCCGCGATGGACATGCACGACAGCTTCTTTCTGCCGTCGCGCACGCCCTCGGACCGGGTGCTGCTTCGCACGCACACGTCGACGGTGCAGGTGCGCGAGATGCTGTCGCACCCGCCGCCCGTGCAGGTGGTGATGCCCGGCGCCGTGTTTCGCCGCGACGACGACGCGACGCACAGCCCGATGTTCTTTCAGCTCGAGGGGCTGATGGTGGACGAGGACATCACGCTCGCGCACCTGCGCGGCGTGCTCGAGGCCTTTCTGCACAGGCTCTTCGGCGCCAACGTGAAGACGCGCTTCCGCGCGAGCTACTTCCCGTTCGTCGAGCCCGGCGCCGAGATGGACGTCGAGTGCCTCATCTGCCACGGCCACAACCCCGCGTGCCGCGTGTGCAAGGGCACCAGCTGGCTCGAGATTCTGGGGTGCGGCATGGTGCACCCGGTGGTGTTCGAGAGCGTGGGCTACGACCCCGAGCGCTACAAGGGCTTCGCCTTCGGCATGGGCATCGACCGCCTCACGATGCTCCGCTATGGCATCGGCGACATTCGCCACCTGTTCGAAAACGACGTCCGCTTCCTCGGCAGCCTCTGACCCCGAACGCACCGGCACCACCATGCGCATCTCGTATCACTGGCTCGTCACGCTGCTCGGCGCCGACCCCGGCCTCGACCGCGTCGCTTCGAAGCTCACCCTCGCCGGCCTCGAGGTCGAACACGTCGAGCGCGCGGGCGATCACCTGCGCGACGTCGTGGTCGCCGAGGTGCTCTCGACGCGCCCGCACCCCACCAGCAAGAACCCGCTCACCCTCGTGACCATCGACGCGGGCGAGGGCCCGCAAGAGGTCGTCTGCGGCGCCGCGAACGTGCCCCCGCCGGGCGGCCGCGTGGCCCTCGCCAAGCTCGGCGCCACCGTGTTCGACAAGCACGGCGCGCCCTTCACGCTCGAGGCGCGCCCCGTCGCGGGCGTGGTGTCTGCGGGCATGCTCTGCGCCGAAGACGAGCTCGGCCTCGGCAACGACCACGCGGGCATTCTCATTCTCGACGGCGCGCTCGTGCCGGGCACTCCCCTCGCGTCGCTGCCGGGCCTCGTCGACCAGATTCTCACCCTCAACGTCACGCCCAACCGCGGCGACGCGCTCTCGCACTGGGGCGTGGCGCGCGAGGTGGCGGCGCTCCTCGGCATCGCGTGGCGCGCGCCCGCGCCCGCCGCGCCCGCGCGCGTCTCCGACGTCGAGGCGAGCGCGCTCGTGCGCGTCGAGTCGCGCGTCGGCGCCGACCGCTGCGAGCGCTACATGGCTTCGGTGGTGCAGGGCGTCACGCTGGGCCCGTCGCCCCTCGCGCTGCGCGCGCGGCTCACGCGATTGGGCGTGCGTCCCATCAACAACGTGGTCGACGTGACCAACCTCGTGATGCTCGAGACGGGGCAGCCCCTGCACGCGTTCGACCGCGCCGAGCTCACGGACGCTCAAATCGTGGTGCGTCAGGCCGCCGAGGGCGAAGGCTTGCTCACGCTCGACGGCGTGGCGCGCACCCTCTCGGCCGACGACCTGGTCATCGCCGACGCGGCGCGCCCGCTCGCGCTCGCGGGCGTGATGGGCGGCGAGCACTCGGGCATTCAGCCCGCCACGCGCGATGTGGTGATCGAGTGCGCGTGGTTCGAACCGCGCGGCGTACGTCGCACGGCGCGCCGCTACGGCATGCACACCGAGAGCTCGCACCGCTTCGAGCGGCGCACCGACCCGGCGGCCCTCGCGGCCTCGCTGGCGCTCGCGACGGCGATGATGGCCGACCTCGCGGGGGGCTCCGCCGCGCGGGGCGTGGTCGAGTGCTTCGGGGGCTTCTTCGAGGCGCGCGAGATCACGCTGCGCGCGGGCCAGACGGCGTCGCTCCTCGGCATCGAGATCGACCGCGACGAAGAGGCGCGCATCCTCGGTTCGCTGGGCTTCGCGTCGAAGCCCTCGCACGCGGGCCTCGCGGTGACCGTGCCCTCGCACCGCGGCGACATCGCGCGCGAGGTCGACCTCATCGAAGAGGTGGCGCGCGTGTGGGGCGTCGATCGCATCCCGTCGCGGCTGCCGCCGACGCGGGGCGCGCGCGCGGGCGCCACGCGCGACTGGCGCTTGCGTCGGACGCTGCGCGAGGTGGTGTGCGCGCTCGGCTTCGACGAGGCCATTCACATGGTGTTCATCGCACCGAAGGAGGTCGCCGCGATCGGCTACGACCCCGCCGCGGCGATCGCGCTCGCCAACCCGCTGAGCGAGGAGCGCTCGCTCCTGCGGCCGTCGCTCCTCTCGAAGCTGTGCGTGGCGGCCGCGACGGCGCGCAAGCGGGCCGAGCAGCGCGTGCGGCTCTTCGAACTGGGCAGCGTGTTCGCGCCCTCGGGCGAGGCGCTCCCCGTCGAGGAGACGCGCCTCGGCTTCGTGATGGCGGGGCCCCGCGACGCGTGGCTCACGCGCCCCGACGACGTCGATTTCTACGACCTCAAGGGCGCCGTCGAGGAGCTCGTCGAGCGCATGACCAACGCGCCCGCGAGCTTCGACCGCGAGGGCGAGGCGCCGCCGTGGGCGCACCCGCGCGCGTGGGCGAGGGTGGTCATCAACGGCCGCGCCGCGGGCGTGATCGCCGTGTCGCACCCCGACGTGGTCGAGCGCGCCGAGCTCGGCCGCCCGGTGGTGCTGGGCGAGCTCGACGTGACCGCGCTGGGGATCACCGCGCGGCCGCTGGCGGCGAAGGCGCCGTCGCGCTTCCCCGCGTCGCGCAGGGACGTCGCGCTGCTGGTGAGCCGCGCGGTGCCCGCGGGCGAGGTGCTCGCGCGGCTGCGCGCGCTCGCGGGGCCGCTGTGCGAGTCGGTGTCGCTCTTCGACCGCTACGCGGGGAGCGAGCTGCCCGAGGGCGCGCACTCGCTCGCGTTCGCGCTCACGTTCCGCGCCGACGATCGCACGCTCCTCGACGTCGAGGTCGACGCGCTCATCGCCGAGGTGACGCGCGGCGCGCACGCGTCGTTCGGCGCCGCGCAGCGCTGATGCGCTGGAGCTCCACGCGCAAGCGATTGCATCGGCGCGGCGGCTATGATTAGGTGCGCTGCGAGGCGGGCGATGACGAAGGCCGAGATCATCGAGGCGATCTGCGAGAACGTCGGCGGCTTCTCGAAGCGCGAGGCCGCGCAGCTCGTCGACGTCGTTTTTGGCACGATGAAAGAGACGCTCGCGGCGGGCTACAAGATCAAGATCTCGGGCTTCGGCAACTTCGTCGTGCGCGACAAGCACGAGCGCCCCGGGCTCAATCCCCGCACGCGCGAGAAGATCACCCTCGCGCCGCGCAGGGTGGTGCGCTTCAAGCCCTCGCCGGTGCTCAAGGCCCGGGTGAACCGCCCGCCCGCGGGGCGTCGGTCGAGCTTTCCGCCGCCGCGTCGGCCGTCGGCGCTGCCCCCCGCGCTCATTCTGCCGAGCGCGGCTGCGGGCCTCGTCGCCGAGCGAGAGCCTTCGAAAGACTGACGCCTCGCCCGCTGTATCGCGAGGAGCCCTCAGGCCGTGCAACTGCCGCAGAAGATCTATTTTCGCATCGGCGAGGTGGCGCGCATCCTCGACGTGGCGCCCCACGTGATTCGCTTCTGGGAGACGGAGTTCAAATCGCTCCGCCCGCAGAAATCGAACACCGGGCAGCGCGTGTACACCCGCCGCGACGTCGAGCGCCTCGTCACCATTCGCAGGCTGCTCAAGGAGGAGCGCTACACGCTCGAGGGCGCGCGCAAGCACCTCCGCGAGAAGGGCGTCGAGCCCGTGGAGACCTCCGCCTCGGCGCCCGCCGTCGACCGCAGCGCCTCGCTCCGCGGCGCGCTCGTCGCCTCGCGCGCCCGCCTCGCGAGCGCCCTCGAGGCCCTCACGCCCCGCGGGTGATGCGCTCCGCATTTTATTGTTGCGCCCCAGAATGATCGGTGTATGTTCCGCCTCCCTCGCGGGGCACTGCGAGTGTGGTTCGGGGCGTAGCGCAGCCTGGTTTAGCGCACTTGACTGGGGGTCAAGGGGTCGCTGGTTCAAATCCAGTCGCCCCGACCAAATGCACACCGAAGGCGACACCGCGAGAGCAGTGTCGCCTTCGGTGTTTCGAAGTACCGCGCGCTCGGGGGTGCGTGCGAGAACCCGCGTCATGGCCGCACCGACGCGTCTCGCAGGCGTGCTCTTCGACTTCAACGGCGTGCTGGTCGACGACGAGCACCTGCACTTCGAAGGCTTCAACGCGGTGCTCGCGCCGCTGGGCATCGCGCTCACGCAGCGCGACTACGACGACGTGTACCTCGGCTTCGACGACCGGGGTGTCTTCGAAGCCGCGTTGCGGGCTCACGGGCGCGCGCCCGACGCGGAGCAGGTGCGCGGGCTCATCGCCGCGAAGGCGCGGGTGTACGCCGCGCGGGCCGCGGCGGAGCTGCGGGTGTTCGACGGCGCCGCGGCGCTCCTGCGTGAGGCGGCTGCGCGGGCGCCCGTGGTGATCGTGTCGGGCGCGCTGCGCGCGGAGATCGAGGGCGCGCTCGCGGTGATGGGTGCGGGCGCGGCGGTGCGCGCGATCGTGGCCGCGGAGGATGTCTCGGCGTGCAAGCCCGACCCCGAGGGCTACCTCGCGGGCCTCGCGCTCCTGCGGTCGTGGGGGGGCACCGTCGAGCCCTCGCGCTGCGTCGCGATCGAGGACAGCACCGCGGGCGTCGCGGCCGCGCGTGCGGCGGGCCTCGCGGTGCTCGCGGTGGCGCACTCGTACCCGCGCGCGCAGCTCGAGGCGGCCGGCGCGGGCCGCGTCGCCGAGGCCTTGCGCGACGTGCGCTGCGACGACTTCGAAGCCCTCGCGCGCGGGTGATTTCGCGGGGAGAGTCTGTCGTTGACGGGGGCGTCGCGAGGCCCTTACGCTGCCGCCGATCGCGCTGTGGTGCGCGCTCCGTCTACAGCGGGCGGAACGCGGTCTGCGCCCCGCGCGTCGGGTGATTCCATGAGCGACCTCAAGGTGATGATCTTCGAATCCGACCGCGGGTTCGCCGACGCGCTGCAGCGCGCGTTCTCGCGGCGCGGGTGCGCGGTGCGCGTGGTCGACAACGGCCAGGTCGGGCTCGACGTCGCGCCCACCGACCCGCCCGACCTCATCATCGTGGCGGTCGAGCTCCCGGGCATGAGCGGCTTCGCCGTGTGCAACAAGCTCAAGAAGGTCAACGAGCTCAAAGACATCCCCGTGGTGATCACCTCGTCGGAGTCGTCGCAGGAGACCTTCGACCACCACTCGAAGCTCCGCACCCGGGCCGAAGACTACGTGCACAAGCCCATCGGCCCCGAGGAGCTCATTCGTCGCTGCGCCGCGCATGTGCAGGTGCCCGACGCGCCCCCCGGCGACTCCGAGGAGATCACCATCGACGACCTCGAGGCCGTGGCCCTCAGCGACGACGCCGTGATCGACGCGCCCGGCCAGGTCGACGTGGGCGACGCCGAGCTCAACAACATCGCCGACGCGGCCTTCGATCAGATCATGCTGCCCAGCAGCGCGCCGGGGCAGGTCGCGCCCGCGCCCGTGAAGGTGCGCACGCCCGACCGGCCCACGCCGGCGCCGGCCCTCGCGCGCCACGCGCTCGTCGACGACGACCTCGACGACCTCACCATGGTGGGTCACTCGCGCTCGCTCGCCGACATGCAGCTCGCGATGCGCACGTTCGGGTCGTCGCGCCCGAGCGCGCCGAGCGCGCCGCCCGCCGTGGCGCCCGCGCAGTCGGCGCCGCCCGCGGCGCGATCGCACACGCCCGCGCCCTTCGTCGCGCCGTCGCCGCCCGCGGTGAGGCCCGAGGAGCACGAGCGCATGCGCAAGCGCGTCGAGGAGCTCGAGGGCGAGCTCGCGTCGTCGCGCGCGGCGGCCCGCAAGTCCGACGAGGTCGTCGAGGAGAACGCGCGGCTGCGCCACCTCGCCGACGAGTCGCAGCGCCTCTCGAAGGAGCTCGACGAGGTGCGCTCCCGGGCGACGCGCGCCGCGCCGCCGGGCGCCCGCGAGGGCCTCGAGCTGCGCGAGTCGCTGCACAAGAAAGACAAAGAGATCCTCCACCTGCGCGAGCTCGCCAACGGGCGCGACAAGGAGCTCTTGCAGCTCCGCGAGACGCTCCTGCAGCGCGACCTCGAGAAGGCCGACCTCGACGAGCGGCTCCTCGAGCGCGAGCGCGAGGTGGCCGACCTCACCGACCGCGGCGCCGCCGCGGCGCAAGACCTCGAGGTGCTCAAGGCCGGCCACGACGAGGCCCGCGCCGAGCTCGTCGCCCTGCGCGCCGTTCGCGAGGGGCTCGACCGCTCGCTCGCCGACGCGCGCAAGCAAGCGCACGAGGCCGAAGGGGCGCTCGCCGCCGAGCGCGAGGGCCGCGAGCGCGTCGCCGCCGAGGCCGCCGCCTCGCGCGCCGCCGCCGAGGCCTCGCACGCCGATGCGCTCGACGCCGCGAAGGCTGCGCTCGCCGCAGAGACCGCTGTGCTCGCGGGTGTCACCGCAGCCCTGGCCGCCGAGCGCGCGGCCCGCGCCGACGAGGTGGGCGCGCTCACGGCGTCACAGGCGGCGTCGCTCGCGTCGCTGCGGGCCGAGCACGAGGGCGCCATCGCCGCGCAGGGCGAGGCGCACACGAAGGCCGTGGCCGTCCTCGACGCAGCGCGCGTGAGCGAGGTCGCCGCAAGCGCCGAGGAGCACGCGAAGGCCCTCGCCGCACGTGCCGATGAGCACGCGAAGGCCCTCGCCTCGCAGGGTGATGAGCACGCGCGCACCGTCGCCGCGCAGGGTGAGGAGCACGCGAAGGCCCTCGCCGCGCAGGGTGAGGAGCACGCGAAGGCCCTCGCCGCGCAGGGCGACGAGCACGCGCGCACCGTCGCCGCGCTCGACGCTGCGTACGAGCAGAAGGTGGCGAGCGCGTCCGAGGCCCACGCGGCGGCCGTCGCCGCGCTCGGCGCTGAACTCGCCGCGGAGAAGGGCGCCCGCGCCGACGACGCGAACAACGCGCGCGACGCGCACACCGCCGCCCTCGCAGCGCTGCGCGCCGAGCACGCGGCAGCCGTCGCGGCCCTCTCGACGGCCCGCGACGAGGCCGCGCGCCGCGCCGACAGCCTCGATCGTGACCTCGCCGACGCGCGCGCCGAGGCCGCCCGCGCGAGCCGCGTCACGGCCCGCAACGCCGCCCTCCTCGAGCGCGCGCGCCGCGCGATGCTCATCGCCGCGGGGCTCGTCGACGAGACCTCCGCGTCCCTCGACGAGGGCCTCGCCGAGGCGCCCGTGGTCGGCAACGCCGAGTAGTCTGTCTCCGCGCCGTCTCTCTACAACTCGCCCAGGAGCTCGCCCGGCAGCATCGGCCCGCTGCGGGGCTGCTTGCCGTCGTGCAGCGCCGCTTCGACGCCCTCGCTCGACAGGAACGCAGTCACCCGCGACGCCTCGCCGTCGAGGCGCTGACGCGCCCCTTCGGGCAGCGCGACGAGGGGGCGCAGCGTGACGCGCGCGCCGTCCCATGACCAGGCGCCCACGGCCTCGCCGTCGACGAGCGCGATGGGGCTATAGCCGTGCGCGCGGAGCTCGAGCGCGCGCGTCACCTCGGGCGCCGCGATGCCCGCGAGGCCGGCCCGCCCCTCGGCGAGCGCGTCGTGCACGGGGAGGAGGTGCGCGCTGGGCGCGTCGTCGCGCGCGTCGGGCGCGGTGAAGTCTGCGGGCGCGAGGAGCGCGCCGTCGAGGCCCTCGACGCGCACGTCGACGGCGCGCAGGGGCTTGAGGGCGGCGGCGGCGCGGCTCGCGGCGATGTCGAACGCGAGGGCGAAGTCTCGGGCGCTCGCGGGCGCGTGCGCCGCGAGCCAGCGGGGCGCGAACGCGTCGACGGCCTCGGCGGCGCTCGGCACCGCGCGGGGGTGCGGCGCGAGCGCGTAGCGGAAGCGCTCGCGGTCGAGGCGCGCGTCGAGGGGCGCGCGG
>CANMAT010000009.1 GCA_947494865.1 Deltaproteobacteria bacterium | reverse complement strand
GGGGGCGGCGCCGTCGGGGGAGGCGCCGTCGGGGGCGGCGCCGTCGGGAGCGGCGACGATGCTGACGTTCGGTGCGCACGCCATCACCAGCGAGAGAACAAGAAGGCCGACGGGGGCAAGTCTCATCGCGTGGGCTCCGCGGTCGCCGCACATCGCGCGCGGGATATTCGCACTGTAGAACATCGCGCTCCGCGTGTCGTGTGAGTCGTGTGCGCACTGCGCCTCACGCCTCGACACGCGCGCCCTCGTGCACCAGAGATCTCCGATGAAGACGCGCGGAAGAAACCTCGCCGGCGAGGGCATCATCTTCGGAGTTCTCGCGGGCCTCGTGCTGCTGCTCGGCGAGCTGCTCGTCGCCGCGCTCGCGGGCGCTCCCACGATTCGCCCGCTGCAGATGGCCGCGAGCGTCGCGTTCGGGCGCGAGGCCTTCGCGCTGCACAGCGACCACGCGGCGGTGCCGGGCGGGGCGGTGCACCTGGCGCTCTCGGCCCTCTTCGGCTTCGTGTACTCGCAGTTCTTCGTGCGCGCGTCGCTCGACACGTCGCGCAGCTACCAGCGCGAGGCGGGCTACGGCGCGGCCTTCGGGCTGGCCCTCTGGGTGATCAATTTTCAGCTCGTCGCGCGGGCGGCGCTCCCGTGGTTTCTCGACGCCTCGCAGGCGGTGCAGGCGATGATGCACGCGCTGCTCTTCGGTCTCCCGCTGGGCCTCATGATGGCCGCGAGCGAGCGCCGCGTCGCGTCGCTCTCGACGCTCACCGAGAGCGCCGCGTAGATCATTACCCGAGGTACAGGCGCGTCCCGTACGCGCGCTGCAGGGCGGCCACGTCGGCCTCGTCGAGGTCCTTCTTCGACACCGAGAGGTTCATCATCGTGGCCGCGAAGGGGGCGCTCGCGAGCGCGACGCCGTCGCCGGGCTTCAGCCGCCAGTAGAGCACATGCAGCGCGTCGAGCCCGCGCGCGAGCGGCGCCTCGATGAGAAACCGCAGCGCCTCGGACCCGAGCCCGTAGTTGCTCGACAGGTCGAGCCAGCGCACCTTCGCCAGCGCGGGCGCGCACACGATCTGCGCGAAGGTGTCGGCGTCGAGCGACGTGTTGTAGAGGTTGAGCCACTCGCACTCGGAGAGCCACCGCGCGTCGGCCCAGAGGCTCTTGCGCGAGGCCTTCGGGGCCTTGGGCTTCGCGCCGAATTTCGCCTTGCCCAGCGCGTTGCCCGAGAGGTTGACGGCGCGCGGTCGCACGGGCGTGTCGACGCCCGCGAGGGAGGCCGCGAGCTTCGGCGTGCAGTCGTTGTACTGCACGTCGAGCGCGCGCAACCCCGCGAGGTGCTCGCCCTTCAAGAGCGCGGCGAGGCCCTCGTCGCCGAGCTTGTTCTTCGCGAGGTTGAGCGTGCGCAGCGAGGTCGCGCCGGGCCACGCGCCCAGCCGCGCGGCGCCCTCGACGGTGACGAGCGGAGGCTGCCCGTTGCCCTCGCACTCCAGGTGCGCGAGCGACGTCACCGCGGGGTTTGCGAAGAGCGCGGCGAGGCCCTCGTCGCCGATCTCGTTGGCGCCCACGTCGAGGCGCTCGAGCGCGTGGAGCCTCGGGCTCGCGAGCAGCGCGCGCCCGCCCTCGACGCGGGCGTCGTTGTATTTCACCGTGAGCGCGCGCACCCCGTCGAGCCACGGGGCCGCCGCGAGCGCCGCGAAATCTTCGCTGTTGAGCCCGTTGTAGCCGAGGTCGAGCTCGGTGAAGGCCGCGGTCTTCTTCGCCTTCACGAGGGCCTTGAGGCCCTTCGCCTTCGCGTCGTTCTTGTGGGCGCGCAGGGTGCGGAGGGCCTTCCACGCGGGGTGCGCGGCGAGGCCCTTGATGAGTGCGAGGCCGCCGTCGCCGTAGTTGAGCCCGACGCCGCCCACGTCGGCGGGGAGCGCCGCGAGCACGTCGCCCCACGCGCGCGTGCCCAGCTGGGTGAGCGTGACGCAGTCGAGGCGGCGACCAGCGAGGCGGCGCAGCACCTCGAGGGCCCACGCGGGGGCGTCGCCCGCGATCGTGAGCTCGCGGAGGTTGGGCACGCGCGACGGGTCTGCGAGGAGCTACTCGGCGCGCGCGCGGTCGTGCTGCGCCTGGAGCCACAGGGAGGCGCCGGCGCTCGAGGCCGCGGGGCGTCCGGCCATGGCGTCGTCGAGGGCGCCGCGCGCGATCCATCGGTCGCCGGGCGCGAGGTCGGCCATGCGCGCGTTGGCCTCGGCGGCGAGGGCGCGGCGCTCGTCTTCGTCGTCGCAGCCGGCGAGCAGCGCGGTGGCGACGGGCCAGCGGTAGTAGCTCGGCAGCCCGCTCGCGGCCGCGCGCCGCAGGGCCGCGAGGCGCTCATCGGGCGTAAGACCCAGGCCGTAGCGCCGACGAAACGCCGCGGGGTCGCAGCGCGGGGCGTCGAGTTCCGGCGCGTCGTCGGGCGCGTCGCCGTCGATCAGCACGAGCGCTGCGCGCGCGGGCGCGTCGGCCCCGGCGTGGAGCGCGGCGCCTTCGAAGGCCCGAACGCGTTCGAAATCACGGTCGGTGACAGCCCCCGACGACCACCGCCGCACCCAGATCGTGTCGCTCATCGGGGCGCGACGATAGCCGGTGCGCGGAGGGGTTCAAGGGGCCTGACCGTGCGGGTCGGCGGAGGCGAGGGTCGCGGCGTGGGCGACGCGCGCGGCCTCGACGGCGTCGTCGACGAAGGAGCGCAGGGTGTACATCTCTTCGGCGCCGAGTCCCTGTCCGATGAAGGCCGCGCCGTAGGTGAACGCGATGAGCCCCAGCGCGACGGGCGCGCCCGCGAGGGCCCACGGCGCCTCGCCCACGAGGTGCTGGCTCGCGCCAAACATGAGCGCCGCGAGGGCGCCCATACCGAGAATCCCGTACACGCCCATGAAGAGGATCCACACGTTGGGCTCGGGGGCGAAGCGGCCCGTGAGGCGCCAGCGGCCGTCGTCGTCGCGCGACACCTCGACGCTGAGGTAGGGCGACCAGAAGTGCGCGTCGGGGCGGTGCGTGGTGAGCTCGGCCTGTGTGGTGAGCACCGAGCCGTCGACGGGCGCGCGCGACGCGCGCAGCGCCCCTCGCAGGCTCGCGAGTACGGCGTCGCCGGGCACGTCGAGCTCGACCTCGAACCGGGGGCGCATCCGCGGACGCGTCGACTTCGCTCGCACCATCGCGTGCGCTCCTCCGTGCGCTCACAACCGCGCACCGTTGAGACGCTAACAGATACGGTATCGTCTGTATGCTCGCGCCATCGGCTCAGAAGGGAGCGCTCACGAGACCATGCAGGTTCGCCCTGGTTTGTTGCTGTACGCCGCACTCGTCGCAGTCGCCGCGGGGAGCACGGCGTGCGACGAGGTCACCGCCACGGCGACGCCCGATGTCACCGCGCCCGACGCGACCCCGTCGGACATCGCGACACCGCCCGACGCATCCTCCGACGTCACCGCGCCCACCGACGTCACCGCGCCTACGGATGTCCTCGCGCCGACCGACGTCATCGCGCCTACGGATGTCACCGCGCCGACCGACGTCATCGCGCTCGCCGACGTCATCGCGCCTACGGATGTCACCGATGCGCCCGCGCCCGATCCGCTCGCGCAGGCGCTTGCCACGGGCGTCGTGGGCGCCGCCACCGAGGCGATGCTCTGCCGCGATGCGCGCGACGCGCTGGCGTCGATTCGCACCCGTCGCCTCGCCCTGTGGAGCGCCCTCTACGGCCTCGGGCCCGACGGCGCCGCGCGCCCCGACTCGCTCACCGACCTGAGCTGGGACCCGTCGCACGACTCGATGTTCTTCGACAGCCTCGACGAGGAGCGCAACATCCCCATCATCGTGTCGAACGGCACGCGCAGCGGGATGCCGGGCAACAGCGTGGTGCTCGGCCTCGCGGGGCAGCTCGGCGCGATGCGCTACGTGGCGCTGGGCACCAACGGGCCCAGCGACCTCGGCAACATGGCCCCGGCGGCGGGCTCCGCCGAGGCGCGCACCGAGCAGCTCTTCGTGCGGGCCGTGCGCTGGCTCACGAACAACACCGACGCGGGCGGCGCGGGGCTTCGCGTGGTCACCGCGCACCTCGCCGACTCGTTCTACTTTCGCCACGACCGGGGCACGCGCGCGTTCTTCGCGCGCAACCTCCCGGGCGCCACGCTCAACGCCGACGACACCTGCGAGAGCGCCAACCTCGCGGGCTGCCTCGGCGACGCGAGCCTCCTCGTGATCGGCGCGGACACCGGCGCCGACGACACCCACCGCGTGCCCCTCGACGCGCCCGCCATCGACCGCGCCCTCGACATGGCGCAGGCCCGCGGCATCCCCGTTCTCTTCGTGCCCCACTACCGCGAAGAGACGGCGGTGAGCGCCCTTCTGCACCGTCGCTTTCGCGTCGCGGTGAACAACAACTACTGGCGCCAAGACCTGCTCGCGCGCTGGCCCTCGACCTCCCTCGCCACCGCGGCCACGGGCCTCGAGCGCCTTCAAGCCATGGTGAGCACGGTGTGCGACGGGTCGCTCACCGCGGCCGACCTCGGCGCCTGCCCGGGCACCGCGACCACCCTGCGGAGCTGCGCGACGGCGGGCTATCGCGCGCGCCTCCTCGACGGCCTCGACACGCTGCGCGCCGCCGTCGCGGGCCTCGACGGCAGGGCCGAAGACCCCTTCAACGCCGACGGCTACCACGCCCTGCGCGCGCTCATTCTGCTGGGCGACGTGTACCGCGCGGGCGCCGCGGGCACCGCCCCGGTGCGCTACCCGGTGATGCACACCCGCGCGCCCGCCGACCTCGCGCGCGCCGCGTACGCCGACGCGAGCGCCCACCTCGCGCACGGCACCAACCGCGCGCAGAGCGACCTCGGCACCTACGCGTGCCCGCGCGCCGCGGTGCTCACCGCGCGCTGCATGCCCTACGACCCGGCGGCCGTTCCCGTGGCCGACGCGACCCTCGCGGCGGGCTTTCTCTCCGGCGACGAGTGGAGCACCACGGGCCGCTACGCCCTCGCGGGCCGACCCTTTCACCTGCGCCGCACCGACGCCGTCGCGGGGCGCGTCTTCGCGCGCGTGGGCTTCGCGCGCGAGGGCACCACGCGGGCCTTCAGCACCACCGCCGACAGCACGCGCTACGACCGGCCGCAGTACCTCACGAGCGCGTGGGTCGAGCTCGCCCGCGACCGCGACGTGACGCTCTCGTCGCCCCTCGGCGGCCCCATCTACCTCCGCCTCGCGGGGAGCGCCGCCCTCGCGGGCATGAGCGCCACGGTAGAGTCTCGCGGCACGGCGCGCCACGCGTCGCTCACCGACCTCAGCGCCGAGGGCACCGCCGCGTTCGTGCGCGACGTGCAGACCAACCCGCTGCCCCACGTCGACCTGCGCCTCACGGGCTTCGAGGTTCACCTCCGCAAAGACAAGTTTCTCAGCACGGCCTTCGGCGGCACCAACATCGCCGACCGCGCCGCGGGCGGTCCGTACACCGTTCGCTACGACGGCGACGTGACGCGCATGGTGGCCGACGTGCAGCGCAACTTCGTGGCGCCGGTGTACGGCCTCGCGGGCTTCGCCGCCCCCGGGAGCACGCTCGCCGACACGCTCTCGGCCGACGTGCGAGGCCTCTGCGCCGACCGCGGGTGGGACTGCGCCGACGCCACGGTGCACCGCCGATCGACCATTCAGCACGCCAACTACGACGAGTACGCCAACTGCGGCAGCGGGTGCTCGGGCAACCCCTTCGACGCCGACTGGTCGATGATCCCCCTGGGGTGGGGCGAGTCACACGAGCTCGGGCACAACCTGCAGGTGAACGCCCTCAACGTGCACTGGATGGCGCCCGCCGACCGCAACAACTGGTCGCGCTGGCAGGGCCGCGCGGGCGAGAACTCCAACAACATCTTTCCCTATCACACCCTGTGGCGCTTCCTTCGCCGCGAGCGCAACGAGACCGCCGAGGTGCGCGACGGTCACATGAACCTCAAGAGCCTCTTCGCGGCCTCTCAGTCGGTGCGCGCCAACCTCACGGCCACGGTGGGCGGCGCCACGCGCAGGGTCGTGTACGACGAGCGCTGCAACCTCCTCCACGACGCCGCGATGACCGACACCGACCCGCTCCCCGACGCCATCTGGGGCGACGGCGCCTACGCCGCCGACAACGGCCTGCGCATGGCCTTCTACCTCGGGCTCCCGATGCGCCTCCACGGTCGCATGTTGCGCGGCCGCAGGCTCACCAACGGCTTCGACATCTTTCCCGTGCTGTACGCGCAGACGCGCATTCTCGGGCGCGCCGCCCGCGACGCCGCGAGCTGGAACGCCGCGCGCGCCTCGCTGGGCTTCGACCTCTTCCCCTACGACGGCCACGCCACCTACGGCGGGCGCCGCGTGGGAGACATTCCCGGCAACGACTTTCTCGTCGTGGCGCTCTCGTTCGTGAGCGGACTCGATTTTCGTCCGTACTTCCGCGACCACGGGGTGCGCGTGAGCGACCTCGCCCTCGCGCAGGTGCAGGCCCACGTCGACGCGGGCCGCGTGGCGGGCGCCGTGGGCGGCACCGCGGTGGTGCTCGACACCGACCTCGCCCCCGCGGACCTCTCGACGGTGGCCACCGTGGCCCTCGACGGCGCCGCGACGTGGCCCCGCGACGGGTTTCACCCCTCGCGCTGCGTGCGCTGACGCACCATAGAACCCTTCGCAGCGCGCGCGGGCTCTCACCCGCCGCTGCGAAGGGAATCACCGATGAACACCGGCATCTGGAAGAACGTCCGCTCCGATTTCGACGCCGCCCTCGCGCGGCTCCCCGAGGCGCTCGCGGCCGAGGGCTTCGGCGTTCTCACGCGCATCGACATGCGCGAGACGCTCAAACAAAAACTCGGCGTCGAGTTTCGCCGGTATCAGATCCTCGGGGCGTGCAACCCGACGCTGGCCCACGCGGCGGTGTCCGAAGACCCGCGCGTGGGCGTGATGCTCCCGTGCAACGTGGTGATCTTCGAGCGCGACGACGGGGGCGTGACCGTGGGCGCCGTCGACCCGATGCAGTCCATCGGCGACGGCGCAGGCCCCGCGCTGCAGGCGCTCGCCGAGGGCGTGCGCGAGAAGCTCGCCCGCGCCGTCGCGGCCATCGACTGACCCCCCGCCGCGCGCGGCCGCGGTAGACTCCCCAGACACCCCCCATGGATGACGCACTGCTCGAACGCGCGCGCGGCGGCGACGCGACCGCGATGGAGACCCTTCTCACCGAGGTTACGCCCTCCGTCGAGCGCTTCGTACGGCGCATGTGCCCGGGCTCCGACGCCGACGACGTGCTGCAAGAGACGCTGCTCTCGCTCGCCACGCACCTGCCGAGCTTCGAAGGCCGCTCGGCCCTCACGAGCTGGGTGTTCACCCTCACGCGCACGGCGTGTTCGCGCCAGCGGCGCGGGCTCAAGAACCGCCCCCACGAGACCGACGAGGCCGTGGCCCTCATGCCCGACCGGTCGCCCGACCCCGAGCAGCGCGCCACCGACGAGGAGCTCTCGCAGTCGCTCGCGCGCGCCCTCGCCTCGCTGGCGCCCGAGCACCGCGAGGTGATCCTCCTGCGCGACATCGAGGGGCTCACGGCCCCCGAGGCCGCCGCGTCGCTCGACATCTCCGTCGACGCGCTCAAGAGCCGGTTGCACCGCGCCCGCGGGGCTCTGCGCGAGGCGTTGCGCCCGGTGTTCGAGAGCGCTGCGCCGCCGCCCTCGGCGCGCTGCCCCGACGTGATGGCCCTGTGGTCGAAGCGCCTCGAGGGCGACCTCTCGCCCGACGACTGCGCCGCGATGGAGAAGCACCTCGAGGGCTGCTCCTCGTGCGGCGCCGCCTGCGTGGCGCTCAAGCGCGCCCTGTGGGTGTGTCAGCGCTCGCGCACGCCCAAGGTCTCCCCCGAGGCGCGCGCGCAGGTGAAGCGCGCCGTCGAGGCCTGGAGCGCGGCCTCGACGAAGGGCCCCTGAGCCGACTCAGACGTCGAGCCAGCCGCCGCCGACGCGCGTCGCGCGGCCGAGCACGCGGGTGGCGTCGTCGCGGTCGCCGAGGCCGTCGATCTCTACGTGAACGCGTGCGGTGCCCTGCTCGACGGTGATCTGTTGCTTCGGGCCTGCGGGGCGCACGCCGAAGCGTACGAGGTACGCCGCGAGCGAGGCGCACGCGAGGCCGGTGCCCGCGTCGTCGCCCGCGCGCACGAGGCAGCGCACCGCGACGGGGCCCTCGGTCGAGGGCACGAAGGCCACCGCGCCGAAGGGTTTGGCCTTCTCGATCACGCGCTGCCACAGGGCGGGCTGCAGCGTGGCGCGGGCCAGCGCGTCGCGCGTGGCGACGGGCACCATCACCGTGAGCCAGCCGCACGAGGCCGACTGTACGGGCAAGCCCTCGGAGAGATCGCTCGGGTCGAGCGCGAGGGCCGAAGCGGCGAGGGTGCGGTCTTCGACGGGGCGGCCGTTGATGACGGGCCGCGCGACGGGCAGCGCCCAGCCCATCGCGCCGTCGGGCAGCGCGGCGGGCGAGACCACCGTGCGAATGACGCCCTGCTCGAGGGCGATGGCGCGGTCGAGGCCCAGCGCCGCGGCGGTCGCGAAGGCGCCCTTCGCCGAGAGGGGGAGCTCGCGCCACGGGGTGAGCACCCGCACGCGGCGCTCGCAGTCGTCGCGGCGCGGCGGGAGCACGAACACCGTGGCGCTCGCGCCCAGCGAGGCTGCGATGCGCTGGGCGAGGGGCCCCGGGTCGTCGGCGGCCTGGACGACGGCCACCGTGGCGCCCTCGAGGGGGCCGTGACCGAACGCGTCGACGAGGGAGAAATCGTAGCGGCTCATGATGTCTGGTAGTGGGCTTTGAGTTGCGCGAGGCCGGCGTCGAGGGAGACGCGCGGCGCCCACCCGAGCACCGTGCGGGCCTTGCTCACGTCGAAGGATCCGCGGCGTAGCACGAAGTCGACCGCGGCGCGGGTGAAGGCCGGCGGGCGCTTCGTGATGCGCGCGGCGGTTTCGAAGCCGAGGGCCACGGCCTTCGCGAGGGCGCGGGGCGCCGAGCGCGTGGGGCGCGGTACGCCCGCGGCGTCGGCGAGGCGGGTGAAGTACTCGCCGATGGTGCAGCGCGCGTCGCCGTCGGTGAGAATGAAGGTCTCGCCGGTGGCCCTCTCGCTGGCGAGGGCGAGGAGCACGCCGTCGAGCACGTTGTCGACGTGGGCGTGCGCGAAGTGGCCGCGGCCGCCCTCGACGAGGATCATCTTGCCTTCGCGCATGAGCTGCACGGGGCGCACGACCCACGGCACGCTGCCGACGCCGTACACGTCGCCGGGGCGCACGATGACCACCGGGGCGCCGCCGCGTTGGAGCTCGCGCGCGACCATTTCGCCCGCCCCCTTGGTGGCGCTGTAGGCGTCGCCGGCGGCGAAGGGGCCCACGCGCTCGTCGGCGGCGTCGCCCGCGTCGAGGCCCATGGCGGCGATGGAGGAGATGTGCACCGCGCGGCGGGCGCCCGCGTCGGCGAGGGCCTCGAGCACGTGGCGCGTGCCCGTGACGTTGATGGCTTCGAAGTCTTCGAACGTGCCCCAGTCGCCGACGCGCGCGGCGAGGTGCACGGCGTAGTCGACGCTCCCGCGGGCGACGGCCCCGCGCACGGCGTCGCGGTCGCGCAGGTCGCAGCGCGCGTAGCGCACGCCCGCGGGGATCACCGGCGGCGGGGCCACGTCGAGCGCGGTGACCTCGCAGCCCGCGGCGACGAGCCGGCGGATGAGGTGCGCGCCGAGAAAGCCCGAGGCCCCCGTGACGAGGTAGCGCCCGGGCGGCGGGGCCGCGGCCGCAGTGTGACTTTCGTTCACGTCGGGTGTCATCGCCTGCGCCGAAGCTACCGCATTGTTTCGTATGCCGCGCAGTGGAACTGCGGTGCCATTCGAGGGTATGAGGCGGCTTCTATGGTTGACCACGCGACCTACGCCGAGACGGAGATTCACACGCTCCCTATGATGTCGACGCAGTCGCAGCTGCTCGTCGCGCTGCACGGCGACTGGCGCGATCTCCTCGACGCGCGTGCGCGCGCCCTCCCGTCGAGCGCTTTCGAAGAGGCCGTGGGCGACCTCGCCGCGCGCATCGTCGAGCACCGCTCGGCCCTCTTCGACGCGAACGCCACGCTGCAGGCCGAGTACGATGCGAGCGACCGCGGCGTGAGCGCGCAGCTCGAGGCCAATCAAGACGCGATCAAGTTCTGCACCGTGATGCTCGGCGAGATGCGCGCGGCGCTGGGCCTCACGTCGATCGCCGCGAGCTCGTAGCGCGGGCTCTACATCCCGAGCTCGGCGCGCAGGATGCGGTTCCAGTTGGCGCGCGGTCGGAGCTGGGCGAGCACGGCGATGAGGCCCAGTTGCATCCGCCCGGCCATCACGAAGTCCGGCGGCATGGCCACGGTCTTTCCGCGCGAGGGGATCCACCCCACGTCGCGGCCGATGTCTTTCACCGTTTGCATCCCGTCGGTGACGGCCTGGCGCAGGAGGGCGCGGTCGAGGGTGACGTCCTCGTCGCGCGCCACCATCGAGGCCGTGTGCAGCATGAAGTCTTGATGGTGCTTGCGCGCGCGCGGGTCCATCGCCTCCATGCCGAAGAGCTGCGCGCTCTCGCGGCGCCACGCGTCGACGCGGTTGGCCACGAGGAGCTTCGCGATCTCCTTCCACCGCTCATGAAGCGCGGGGGGCATGACCTTGACGCTGCCGAAGTCGAGGAAGGCCACCGTGCCGTCGCCCGTGACGAGGTAGTTGCCCGGGTGCGGGTCGGTGTTGAACACCCCGCGGCCCAGCGCGAGGCCCAGCGTAAATCGAAAGATGGCCTTGCCCACGCGGTCGCGCAGCTCCTGCGACCCGTGCTCGGCGACGTCGCGCAGCGAGCGTCCGTCGACGAACTCCATGGTGATCACGTTGCGCGCCGTGTGCGAGTGGTACACCGCGGGGATGGTCACGCCCTCCCACCCGGCGGTCATCTCGCGAAACATGTCTTGATTGCGCGCCTCGCGGGTGTAATCGAGCTCCGCGGCGATGTGCTCGACCACCTCGTCGAGGCCGCCGCGCGTGTCGGCTCCGGGGGCCATCACGGCGATCATCGGGTGGAGGGCCTCGAGGTTCTTGAGGTCGCTCGTGAGGGCCCGCGCGATCGACGGGTACTGCACCTTCACCGCCACCTCGCGCTCGACGCCGTGCGCGTCGCGCAGGGCCGCGCGGTGCACCTGCCCGATCGACGCGGCCGCCACGGGGGCCTCGTCGAAGCGCGTGTACGCCTCGCCGAGGGGTCGCCCGAGGCCCCGCTCGATCTCCGCGCGAATGTCTTCGAAGGTCACCGTGGGGGCGCCCGACTGGAGCTTCGCGAGCGTCTTCTGGTAGACCTCGGTCGCCTCGGGCGGCAACAGTCCATCCACGTACGAGAGCGTCTGCCCCACCTTGAGCGCGAGCCCTCGGAGATCGCCCAGCACCTTGAGCGCGCGGTCGGCCGACTGCTGCGCGAGAGCGAGGTCGAAGCCCGGCTCCTTGTCGCCGCGCAAGACGCGGTTGGCCACCATGGGCAGCTCGCCCGCGGCGAGCTTCACGAGCGCGAACCCTCGCGCGATGCGTCCTTTGGGGATCTCGTCGGCCAAGGCGTCACCTCTCTCGCTGAGATGCACCGTACGACGCCCGCGAGGCCCGAAGAAGCGCCCTCTTCGCCCTCATGTGCGGTAGTCGGCGTTCTCGCTGATGTACTCGTGCGATCGGTCGGCGCCGAGCACCGTCGCCGCGGCGTCGCCGAGCGCGAGATCCACACAAATCTCGACGCGCCGCTCGTGCGGCGGATAGCGCACCGCGGGCGTGAACGTGAGCCCGTCGGGGGGCGCCACGCTCGCGTAGAGCTCGGCGGCCTTCATGTGCGCCACGAGGGCCTCTTCGGTGCCCTGGTCGAGTTCGAAAGCCCCGTCGCGAAAGATGGTTCGCCCCGCCATGGAGATGGCGCAGCGCGAGAGGTCGGCGCCCGGCGCCACGGCGCCCACGTGCTTGCCGATGGCCATCACGAGGCGCCCCACGTTGGGGTCGTTGCCGCAGATGGCGCACTGCAAGAGGGGGGCGTTGACGATCGACTTGCCCACGCCGAGGGCGAGCGCGCGGTCGGTGGCTCCGCGCACCTCGACGCGCACCACGTGGTGCACGCCCTCGCCGTTGCGCACGACGTCTTCGGTGAGCTCGGCGCACACGCGCGTGAGGGCCTCGCGAAAGGCCCCGAGCTCGCAGGGCACGCGCCGCGACGAGACGAGGGTCACCGTGTCGGAGGTGCTCGTGTCGCTGTCGATGGACATGGCGTTGAAGGTGGGCTCGACGGCGTCGCGCAGGGCCGCGCGCAGGTCGTCGCGCGACACGTCGCAGTCGGTGAGCAGGTACACCAGCATGGTGGCGAGGTTGGGCTCGATCATGCCGGCGCCCTTGGCGATGCCCACGATGGAGCCCTCACCCACGGAGGCGCGGCGCACCTTGGGGTAGAGGTCGGTGGTGACGATGCCCTCGGCCGCGGGCATCACCGACGCGCCCTGCAGGGCCTCGACGGCGGCGGGGAGCGCAGCGAGCATCGCATCGACGGGGAGCCGCCACCCGATGACGCCCGTCGAGCACGGGAGCACCTCGCGGGCGCTCACCCCGAGGAGCTTCGCGACGCCGTCGCACACGCGCTCGGAGGCCTCGACGCCGCCCGGCGCGCACACGTTGGAGACTTTGTTGTTCACCACGATGGCCGCGAGGGTGGGCGACGCGAGGCGCTCGCGCCCGATGCGCACCGGCGCGCCGGGGAAGGCGTTGCGGGTGAACACGGCCGCGAACGCATCGGTGGGGCGGTCGAGCGCGATGAGGGTGAGCGTCATGGCCGCGGGCTTGTGCACCTCGGCGGGCACGAAGCCGAAGCGCGCGGAGCCCACGCGAAACCCGCGGGGGAGGGCCGACTGCGACGCGAGCCAGGCGCGGTGCGCCGCGAGCGAGGAGAACTCCAGGGCTGTCATGGCAGGGGCGGAGCTTTCGCCCGGAACCGACGCTCCCGTCAAGCCGTGTGGCGGGCCTGCGAGGTGTGACCGGGGGCGTGGCAGCGGGCGACGTGTGCGAACGCGAAGACCCGTTGCGCGCGTAGATTCGCGAGAGAAGCGCGAAGCTTCAGGCGGGGGGATGGGAGTCGGAGTGGCCCTCTTCGGGAGGGTTGGGGACGTCGGAGGTGTGAGCCTTGGGAGACTGCGCGGCGGGTTGGGGGCCCGTGCGAATGCGCTTGATTCTCTCGCGAACCCGGAGGCCCACCTCGCGGTCGACGCGCTCGAGGGGGTTGCTGCGGATCAGAACGACGGGATCACGCGGGTTGGTGCCCATGGCCGAATGCCTCCACGAAAACGTCTGCGGGGTGGAGCGTTGACGACCCCACCGGTGATCACCTGCGGGGGCAATCTAGCTCCGACGGAAACGACTTGTCTACCGCGCCACCCTGGAAACAAGCGGAGGGGACGCAAGGCAAGGCGCGCATGAAGCGCTTTGCAAGCAGTCGATCCATCGCAAGAGCGGGGCCGGACGCTCAGTCGAGATTGATGGGCGCCCAGAACAGCTTGAGCTGGTGGTGGGTGCCCGAGCGCCGGTATCCGACGAGGCCGAAGAGGAAGTTCCACGACAGGTCTTCGGGGCGGGGGCGGGCGTACGAGAAGAGCGGCAGCACGTGCCACTCGTAGGAGCGCACGCCCTGGCGCTGCGACTCCATGTAGAGCACCGGCGGAATGACGATGGTCTGCGACTCGGGGTCGCGGTAACGCCAGAAGAGGGGTGTGACCATCATGAGGTCGCTGCCCGTCTCGGCGTTGGTGAAGCGCGCGTAGAGGGGGCCGAGCACGGCGTGGGTGCGCGCGCCCGTGCGGCCGGTGAACACCAGCGGGTAGATGTTGAAGAACCAGTCGCGCCCCTCGCGCTCGTAGTGCACCGTGGGGGCGACCCACCAGGTGTTCGTGTTGAGCGTTGCGCGGTGATAGAAGAGCGGCAAGAGGGCTTCGGTGTGGGCCCCCGTGGCGGGCTCGCGCGACGAGAAGAAGAAGGGCGCGACGGCGTCCCAGTTGGTGCGGCCGCGGTGGTTCTGATAGAGCCAGCTCACGAACGTGGACGATTCGCCCTGGCGGCCGTAATAGAACAGCGGGGTGATGACCGTGCGGCTGTTCTCGCCGGCGGCGAGGTGCAAGAGCGGCAAGATGCTCGTGCGGCTCGAGGTGCGATCGTGGCGGTGAAAGAACACCGGCGCGAGGTTGACCGAGAAGCTGTCGGGTGAGCTCGTGGTCCAGAAGGGGCCCACGACGGTGAGCGAGCGGTCTTCGTCGCGGTTGTAGCGGTGGTACGTGAGCAGCGGCGGAATGACGGCGTAGTTGCCGTGCGCGTTGTTGCCGCCGAACACGATGGGCGCGAGGCCCCAGTCGGTGTCGTTGCGCAGGCGGTCGTAGAAGAAGGGCCCCGCGAGGGTGAACGCGTGCTCGGGGCGCCAGGTGTGCACCGTGAGCAGCGGCGGAATGATGAGGTGCTCGCGGTGCAGCGAGCCGTCTTCGCCGAAGGACTCGCCGTAGAAGAACAGCGGCGCGAGGCCCACCGCGCGGCCGTGGAGCTCGCCGCGGCCCCGCCAGCTGTGATGGTAGAACGGCGGCACCACGTCGGTGCCCCAGGTGCCGCCGTCGTCGCGCGCGCCGCGCCAGTGGAAGAACACCGGGAACACCGCGTCGGCCTGCGTGGTAGGCGAGCGGTAGCGGTAATACGGCGGGATGAGCAGCGCCGAGGCGTCGCCGCGGCGGTCGCGGTAGAAGAGCGGGAACAGCACCGTGGTGGCGCGGTTGGCGCTGCGCTCGACGAGCAGCAGCGGCGGAATGAGCAGCCGGCGCACCTCCCCCTCGTCGGCGCTCGGGGCGGCGTCGCCGGGGGCTTCGCCGAGCTCGGCGCGGGCCTCGGGCGTGAGGGGCACCGCCTGCTGCGGCGCGCGCGTGGCGGGCTGGGCGCTCGGGGCGGGCTCTTCTTCTTCGGGCGCTGCTGCGGCGGCGGGCGCGCCTGCGTCGGGGTCGGCGGCGGGCTCTTCAACGGGCGCTGCGGCGGTGCCCGCGTCGGGGTCGGCGGGCGGGTCGGCGACGGTCTGCGCGCGCGCCCCGACGGGGGCGAGCGAGAGCGCGAGCGCGGCGGCGAGCGGGAGCGCGGCGAGACGCATCAGCGGGCGGGCTCCGCGGGGCCGCGGAGGCGCAGCACCTCGGCGACGACCTCGGCGCGCGCAACGTCGCGCTGCTTGCGCGGGTCGTCTTTGGGCAGGGCCATGTCGCGCACGCTCACGGTGCCGTTGGCGATCTCGTTGCCGCCGAGCAGGAGCACCAGCGAGGCGCCGAGCTGCTCGTTGGCGCGGTTCATCTGGCTCTTGAGGGAGCCGAAGCGGGTGTCGACGTGGGCCTCGACGCCCGCGTCGCGCAGGTCGCGCGCGAGGGTGAGCGAGGCGGCGTGCACCGCGAGCTCGTCTCTCGACGCGGCCACCACGGCGACGCGAAAGGGCTTCTGCGCAGCTGCTTCGGGGGCCGCGAGGAGGAGCCGCTCGACGCCCAGGGCGAGGCCCACCGCGGGCACGTCGGCGGCGCCGCCGAGCTCGCGAAAGAGCCCGTCGTAGCGACCGCCCGCGCCGAGCGCGTTCTGCGCGCCGAGGCGCCCCGAGGTGTCGACGAATTCGAACACCGTGTGGGTGTAGTAGTCGAGGCCGCGCACGACGGTGGGGTCGACCACGTAGGGGGTGCCGAGCGCGTCGAGCATGGCGCACACGCGGTCGAAGTGGGCGCGCTCTTCGACCGAGAGAAAATCGAGAATGGACGGCGCGCCGACCTTGTAGGGCGCGTCGCGCGGGTCTTTCGAATCGAGCACGCGGAGGGGGTTCTTCGCGAGGCGCGCGACGCTCTCGGGCGAGAGGTGCTCGCGCGCGGGTTCGAAGTGCGCCACGAGGGCCTCGCGGTACCGCTGGCGCGACGCGCGCGTGCCCATGGAGTTGACGTGCACGACGAAGTCGGTGACGCCTAGCGCGCGGAGGAAGCCCGCCGCGAGGTCGATGACCTCGGCGTCGGCCGCGGGCGACGGGTCGCCGTACACCTCGACGCCCACCTGGTGAAACTGCCGCGTGCGGCCCTTGGCGGGCTTCTCGGCGCGAAACATCGGGCCCGCGTAGTACCAGCGCACCACGGGGTTGCGCTCGAGCACGCTGTGTTCGAGCGCGGCGCGCACGGCCCCGGCGGTGCCCTCGGGGCGCAGGCAGATGTGCCGACCGCCGCGGTCTTCGAACGAGTACATCTCCTTCTCGACGATGTCGGTGACCTCGCCGACGCCGCGCTCGAAGAGCTCGGTGTACTCGCAGTGGGGCGTGCGCACCTCGCGGAAGCCAGCCCGCTCGCAGCGCGCGCGGAAGCCCTCTTCGAGCGCTCGCCAGCGCTCTACGGGCACCTCGCCGGCGCGCGCGTCGGCGGGGAGAATGTCGTTCATGCCCGTGATTGCCTGAAGAGTGCCCATAGAACGGGCGCGGACCCTACGCGCGACGGGGCGCGCCGGTCAAGACGCGTAACACCCCGCGTCAGCCGCGCGGCGAGGGGGCTCCGGCGGAGGCGCGCGTGCGCGGCAACACCACGCCGCGGCGGGGGTCGCGGCACACGCCGCGGGGCGGATCGCTCCCGGCGATGATGGTGTAGCCCCCGAGGGTGAGCACGTACGAGCCCACCGACGAGGTCGAGAAGCCGTCGACGGTGACGGCGTGGATGCCCTGGCCCCCCGACACGTACGCGCCCGTGATCGAGAGCGTGGCGCGCATGGGGCACGAGGCGCTGCCCGCGTCGTCGTTGCACGTGTCGACGGTGCTGTACGCGTTGCGGTAATAGAGCACCGTGTCGAAGTTCGACCCCGCGTTGCAGGTGCTGGCGCTCAGCGAGAAGCGCCCCGCCGCGGAGCACTGGCGCCACCAGTAGGTGACCTCGGGGCCGTTGGCCGTGCACGCCGCCGAGGGGGCGAGGGTGCCGGTGCCCGCGGTGGTGCCCGCGAGGGTGTAGCTCGACCCGATGCCCATCGTGGCGAGGTTGACGGCGGTGCCGTTGCCCACGGGGAGGTGCTGGAAATTGATGTCGGCCACGCCCGAGGCGCCGCCGTAGCCCGAGAGCACGAGGTAGTAGGTGCCCGGCTCGAGCACCGCCGACACCTGCGAGCGCGTGCCGTCGGCGGTGCAGCCGAGGCCCGACGCGTCGTCGTTGCAGTACACCGCGCCCGCGGCGCCCGTGGCGGGCATCGAGGTGGTGCACGAGTTCGCGAAGAAGAGCACCGTGTCCCACGTGGGGGTCGGGTGCGCGGTGGAGCCGTCGCCGAAGGTGTCGGCGTACACGAGCTCGCGCTGCGTGAGGGTGAAGCTGAAGTAGACGTCGGGCGACGTGGTGGCGCGGCACGACGGGTCGATGTCGTGGAGCGCGTTCGCCGTGGTGGCGGGCACCCAGAGCTGGCGCCCCGCGGCGAGGTTGATGGCCGTGGCGCCCGCGCACGCGTCGTTGCCGGGGCGGCACATCGACGCGCGGCACACGCGGGTGGAGCCGCAGGCGAACACGCGGCCGCAGCCGCCGCAGTTGCTGCGGTCGCTGGTGGTGTCGACCTCGCAGCCGTCGGCCGAGGTGCCGTTGCAGTCGGCGAAGCCCGCGGCGCAGCCGCCGAGGTAGCACTGCGTGCCCGAGTTGTTCGCGCACGCGGGCACGCCGTTGGTGAACGAGCACGCGTTGCCGCACGCCTGGCAGTTCGAGGGCGTGAGCAGGTCGGTCTCGCAGCCGTTGGCGCGCGCGTCGCCGTCGCAGTTGCCCCAGAACGAGCTGTAGTAGAACGCGCCGTCGAAGCTCCCCGTGCGCTCGCACACGATGGAGCACGCGCCCGCCGCGCACGAGGGCGCGCCGTGGCTGGCGCTGCACGCCATGCCGCAGCCGCCGCAGTGGTCGACGGTGGCGCTCGTGTCGGTCTCGCAGCCGTTGGCGGCCGCGCCGTCGCAGTTGCCGTAGCCCGCCGCGCAGGCTCCGAGGGTGCACCGGCCGCTCGTGCAGGCGGCCGTCGCGTTGGCGAACGCGCACGCGGTGGCGCAGGCGCCGCAGTGCGCGGGGTCGGTGGTGAGGCTCACCTCGCAGCCGTTGGCGGCCACGCCGTCGCAGTCGGCGAAGCCCGCGTTGCAGCTCCCGATGGCGCACGCGCCGGCCCGGCAGGCGGGCGTGGCGTTGGGCAGCGCGCACGCGCTCCCGCAGCGGCCGCAGTGGAGCGCCGCGGTGTTGGTGTCGACCTCGCAGCCGTCGGAGGCCAGGGCGTTGCAGTCTCCGCGGCCCGCCGCGCAGGTGATGGTGC
>CANMAT010000008.1 GCA_947494865.1 Deltaproteobacteria bacterium | reverse complement strand
GAACTGCGACATCGCCGAGATGGCCACCGGGGCGCGGCTCCCGTCGATGACAACCCGCACGATCGAATTACCAACGCGAAGGTCGACCGTACCACTTACCCGCGCCTCGCGCAGCGCGACGGCACCGAGAAACACCCCGTTGGTGCTCTCGAGGTCGCGCACCGCGACGCCCCCCGCGGAGGCTTCGAACTCCGCGTGGTAGCGGCTCACCGTGGGGTCGGTGAGGCGCAGGGTCACGTCGTCGGCGGTGCCCACCGTCGCGCGGCCCTCGACCGCGACGGCCCACGCGCCCGCGTTGGGGCCGCTCACCACCTCGAGGCGAAAGCTCTCGAGGGTGTAGTGCGCGTCTTTGAGTTTTACCGTCTCGCCGAGAAAGGTGCTCACGGCGCCACGTTATCGCACTCGGCACCCGTCGCGTGGCCTTCGCACTTCGCAGAGCCCCCATCGTCCGTTACCTTCCGCGCCGCCATGCTGCACCCGCTCGGATTGCACGCGCACCTCGTCGCGGTGGGGCCCACGCTCCGCGTGGCGGTCTGGTTCGAAGAGGCCCTGGCGCCCGACCGCTTCAAGACCTTCAAGCGCTCGGCGAGCGAGGCGCCCTTCGCGCACCCCGCGTGCGCCTCGGCGTCGCACCTCCACAAGCGCCTCGGCGTCGCGCGCGCCACCCCCGTCGTTGTCACGCTCCCGCGCCTCGGGAGCTACCTCCCGGTGCCCCTCCCAGGGCTCATCGCCGCCTGGGATCTTACGGACTTCAAGGGCAACCGTACCACCGGCGCCGCGGCCTACGTCGTCGACGCCGCGCTGCTCCCGCTCGGCGCCTCGATGCACGCGCTCCGTCGCCTCGTGCACGATCACGCCGAGCGCTACGGCGCGGGCTTCGTGTCGCCCGCCGCGCGGGGCCTCGCCGACGCGCTCGACGCGCTGCGCCCGCTCGTGGCCGAGGGGCCGCTGCTGCCCTCGCTCGCGCCCCCCGCGTCGGTGCACACCGCCGAGCGCATCGCGCCCACCAGCCTCGTGCGCGACGCCAGCGCGCGCGTCGTGTGGGTGCCCCCCTTCGCCCTCAGCGAGCTCTGCGCGCTGTGGAGGCGGCTCACCGCGCTGCCCTTCGTGGCCGCCGCGCAGACGCCCGCGTACCTGCTGCGCTACAGCGAGCGCGAGGGGCTCAACACCTGGAAGAGCGAGACCTCGCCCGCGCGCCTCGCGGTGTTTCTCCTCGAGCTCCTCGACGCCGAGGCCGCCCGCGCCGGCGCGCCGCCGAAGCACATTGCTCCCGATCATTTTCGCGACAAGGGCCCCCGCGCCGAGATCGCCGCGCTGCACCGCGACCACGGGAGCTGCCTCTTCCCCGACCACCCGGTGTTCTCTCCCCCCGCGGCGCCGCGAGACAACCTGCACGCCGCGGTGTACCCGCTCGACGCGCCCGACGCCGCGGGCAACGCGTGGGCGATGGAGGTGGGCGTGACGGCCAAGAACGCGCCGTACCTCTCGATGCGCGCGATGCTCGACGCGGGCACCCTCGCCGACGCCGCCGTCGAGCAGGAGACCTTCGCGTGGTTTCACCCCGGCGACACCCTCGAGCGCTGCTGGACGTCGCTGCGCGCCTCGATGGGCTCGCTGTTTCGACGGCCCGAGCTCCTCGTCGACGGGCGGTGTCACCTCACCGAGCCCGACGCGATGGCGCTCCTCGAGCACAAGACCGAGATGGGCCACGTGGGCCTCGACCACGAGCGCTACGCCAACTACCGCACCGCGGGCACCTTCGGGCCGCGCGCGCAGGGCGCCGCCCACGTGCGCGTGCGGTGGGAGCTGGCGGGCGCCGTCGGTGATGTTCCCTCGCTGCACGGGGCGCGCTTCGAACCCGTGCTGCGCGTGGCCGTGGGCGACGCCGAGCTCCTCCTCGCCGACGCCGAGAGACTGCTGCGCGAGTCGTCGGCGGCGTACCTGCGCGTCGACGAGCGCGTCGTGGGGCGCGACGACCTCGCCCTCGCCATCGAGCTCCTGCGCGCCCGCGAGCGCGTGCTCGAGCGCCTCGGCGCCGCGAAGGGGATGTCGTGGGCCAAGACCGTCGAGCTCGACGACGAGTGGGCCTCGGAGCGCAACGCCATCGCCACCGAGACGCGCTTCGCCGCGCGGTGGGAGGAGTTTCTCGCGCGCCTCCGCGACGGCTCCGGCGTGCCGCTCTTGAAGGCCCCGGCGGGCTTCAAGGGCTCGCTGCGGCCCTACCAAGAGCGGGGCCTCGCGTGGATGGCCTTCCTCGTCGAGAACGGCTTCGGGGGCTGCCTCGCCGACGACATGGGCCTCGGCAAGACGGTGCAGGTGCTCTCTCTGCTGGCCACGCGCCGCGCCGACAAGAAGAAGCGCGCGGCGCCCGACCTCGTGGTGTGCCCCACCGCGGTGGTGCTCAACTGGCAGCGCGAGGCGAAGAAGTTCACCCCGTCGCTGAAGGTGTACGTGCACCAGGGCGCGGGGCGCGCGCTCACGCCCGAGGCCCTCGAAGAGAAGCGCAAGCAGAGCGACCTGATGGTCACCAGCTTCTCGCTCGCACGCATCGACCGCGAGCTCCTCGAAGCCTCACCGTGGGGCCTCGTGGTGATCGACGAGGCGCAGAACCTCAAGAACCCCGACGCCCTCCAGACGCGCGCGGTCGCGGCGCTCCCGTCGGAGGCGCGCCTCGCGCTCTCGGGCACGCCCGTGGAGAACCACCTGCGCGACCTCTGGTCGATCTACCACGTGGTGCTGCCGGGCCTCCTGGGCGGCCCCACGCGCTTCGCGAAGGCCTTCATGGCGCCCATCAAGCACGGCGACCCGCGCGCGATGGACAAGCTCACGCGCCGCGTGGCGCCCTTCTTGTTGCGCCGCACAAAGGCCGACCCGGGCGTGGCCGTCGACCTCCCGCCGCGGCAAGAGCAAGACGTGTGGTGCGACCTCTCGCGCGAGCAGGTGACGCTCTACCAGGCCATGACCGAGGCCACCCTCGAGGGCCTCACCGACGCGAAGGGCATGCAGCGCAGGGCCAACATTCTTACGGCGCTTATGCGCTTCAAGCAGATTTGCAACCACCCCGAGAACTTTCACGTCGAGAAGCCCGCGAAGCTCTTCGGCCGCTCGGGCAAGCTCGATCGCGCGATGGAGATCGTCGACGAGCTCCTCGAGGGGGGCCAGAAGGTGGTGATCTTCACCCAGTTCGTGGAGATGGGGTCGATCCTGACGCGCGCGCTCGCCGAGCGCTTCGAACTCGACGCGGGCTTCTATCACGGCGGGCTCAACCCCAAGGAGCGCGAGGCCCTCGTCGACGATTTCAACAGCGCCGACGGGGCCCCGGTGCTCGTGCTGTCGCTCAAGGCGGGTGGCACGGGGCTCAACCTCCAGGCCGCCTCGGCGGTGATCCACTACGACCGCTGGTGGAACCCCGCCGTCGAGGAGCAGGCCACCGCGCGCGCCCATCGCATCGGGCAGACGCGCAGCGTCAACGTGTACAAGTTCGTCACGCGCGCCACGCTCGAGGAGCGCATCGTGGCCATGCTCGAGTCGAAGCGCGACCTCGCCGAGCGCGTGCTCGCCTCCAGCGACGAGTCGTGGATCACCGAGATGAACAACAACGACCTCGCCGCCTTCCTGGCGCTCGACCGCGGCGCGGAGGTAACCGACGATGCCCGCTGATGTCCCCGACCTCGCCGCCGTCGCCGGCGTCTCGCTGCGCGCCCCGCAGGAGCGCTACGCCGTGGCGGGCCTCTCCTTCGGCGACGCTGCGCTCACGCGCGCGAACGGCCCCGCGTCGCGCTTCAACGACCTCGACCTCGCGCTCACGCCCGACGCCGCCGCGCGGTGCGCCGCGCAGAAGGGCGCCGCCGCGCTCCGTGTGAGCTTCGCCCTCCACGAACTGGCCCCCGCGCACACCGCGGGCCTCGGCGAAGACGACGCGCGCCTCGCCGGCGTGCGCACCCTCCTCGTCGAGCACGCGCTGCTCGCGCAGCCCGCGCTCCTCGTCGCGGCGAACGATCGCATCGACCGGACCTCGACGGAGGGGCAGCTCCTCGCGCAGCTCCGCGCGGCGTACGAGCAGATCGTGAGCGGCGGGCGAGGCCGCGCCGCGAAGGAGTGCCGCGACTGCGTCATCGAGCGCCGCAAGGCGTACAACGTGCAGGCGACGCTCGACCTCGCCGACCTCACGGCGCGCATCAAGGCGGCGAAGACGCCCCGCGACGCCGCGCTCCTCCAGCAGGAGTATCACACGCGCCGGTACATGAGCTCGATGTACCAGACGCAGCGCCGCGAGGCCGACTGCCCCCACGTGGCGCTCGCGCGCGAGGCGCTCGAGGCGCTCTGCGCGCGACACGCCGAGGTGATGTTCGAACTCGTCGGGCTCATCGAGCCCGCGGGGCGCGGGGCGATGCGCTTCGTGCTGCGCGAAGACGTCGCGCACGCCGCGGTGTCGCACTGGATCACGGGCCGCGTGCGCCCCCGCTACGTGCACTGGAGCCAGCAGCGGAGCACGAGCGCCGCCCGGGGCCGCCGCGTCGTGAGCGCGCGCGAGCGGGCGCTGGCGACGCAGGGGCTCCCCGCAGAACAGCGCGCGGGCGTGAGCTACGCGGCGACGGCGTGGTCGTACGAGGCGCCCGTCGCCACGCTCGGGTGGACGCCCTCCGCGACCGACAGCGGGGCGCCTCCGTCGATCCGCGAAGGGGGCGACGAGGGGCCCTACGAGGTGTCGCGCGTGCTGCCTCCGTTCGCGCAGAAGGCGGCGGCGCGTGAGGTCGTGCTCGTGCGACCGCCGGGGGTGCCCGTGGTCACCGTGGAGCAGGCGAAGAAGACCGTCGTCACGAAGAAGAGGCCCGCCGTGAAGACGGCGCCCGCTCCCGCACCGACGAAGAAGGCCGCAGCGAAGAAGACCGCCGCACAGGCTCCGAAGATGGCGGCCGCGAAGAAGACGGCCCCCGTCGCAGCGGCGAAGGCAGCGCCCGTCGCGGTGCCCCCCGAGACGCGCGCGATGCTGCGCAAGCTCGGCGTCTCCGACGCGCTCATCGACGAGATGGCGCGCGAGGGCAGGCTCCGCACGCGTTGAGGTCGCGACGCTAGCGCCGCGCCTCGACGGCGCGCGCGTGGGCCTCGAGCCCCTCGGCGCGCGCGAAGGCCGTGATGTGCGCCGCGTGCTTCGCCAGCGACGCCGCGTCGTAGCGAATGATCGAGCTGCGCACCGTGAAGTCGTACACGCCGAGCGGCGAGCTGAAGCGCACCGCGCCCCCCGTGGGGAGCACGTGCGACGGGCCCGCGAGGTAGTCGCCCGCGGCCTCGGGCGTGTGGTCGCCCACGAAGATGGCGCCCGCCGCGCCCACGCGGTGCACCAGCGCCTCGGCGTCGCGCACCTGGAGCGACAGGTGCTCGGCCGCGAGCAGCGTGGCCACGCGCGCGGCCTCGTCGAGGTCGCCCGCCACGAAGGCGTAGCCGTGGTCGCGCACCGAGGCGGCGGCGATGTCGTTGCGCGGAAGCGTGGCGAGCTGTGCTTCGACCTCGCGCACAACGGCCTCGGCGTGCGCGCGAGAGAGCGTGACCAGCAGCGGATACGCGAGCTCGTCGTGCTCGGCCTGCGAGAGCAGGTCGGCCGCCACCACGCGGGGGTCGGCGCCGTCGTCGGCCACCACGAGGATCTCCGACGGGCCCGCGATGCCGTCGATCGCCACGCGGCCGAAGACGAGCTTCTTGGCGCACGCGACGTAGATGTTGCCGGGGCCCACAATCTTGTCGACGCGCGGCACCGTCTCGGTGCCGTAGGCGAGGGCCGCGACGGCCTGCGCGCCGCCCATGTCGAACACGCGGCGCACGCCCGCGAGGGAGGCCGCCGCGAGGATCTCATCGGTGGGCCGCGGCGTTGCCAGCACCACCTCGCCGACGCCCGCCACCTGCGCGGGGACGGCCGCCATGAGCACGCTCGACGGGTAGCGCGCCTTGCCGCCGGGCGCGTACACGCCCACGCGGGCCATGGGGCGCACGCGCCAGCCGAGGCTCACGCCGTCGGCGTCGGTGTAACGCAGGCCCTCTTCGCGCTGCTTCTCGTGAAAGGCGCGCACGCGCTCGGCGGAGGCGCGGAGCACCGCCGCGAGGCCCGCGTCGAGGCGCGCGAGGGCCGCGTCGCAGTCGTCGCGGGTGTACGCGAAGCGCGCGGGGACAGCCCCGTCGAAGCGCCGGGCGTACTCGGCGAGGGCCGCGTCGCCGCGCGCGGCCACGGCGGCGAGAATCTCTCGCACGGGGGCCTCGACGCGGGCGAGGTCTTCGTCGCCGCGGTTCTCGAGGCGTCGCAGCGTGGGCTCGTACTCGGGGCTGTGGCGTTCGACGATGCGCATGGGGGGCACTGTCTCTAACGCAACTCGCGCGCGAGGTGAACGACAGAGGCTGTTGATCCCGCGGCCGCCGCGCGGTACCTCAACGGTCTCACCATGGCATTTCGACTTCATGACAGCCTGTCCGACGCGATCGTCCCCCTGCCCGAGCGCACGCCCGGCGAGACGTCGGTCTACGTGTGCGGCCCCACCGTGTACGGGTACATTCACGTAGGCAACGCGCGCGGGCCCGTGGTGTTCGACGTGCTGGCGCGGCACCTCACGGCGCAGAAGCGCAGGGTGAAGTACGCGCGCAACTACACCGACGTCGACGACAAGATCATCGCCGTGGCCATCGCCAACAACGAGCCGCCGCGCGCCGTGGCCGAGCGCTTCATCGCCGCCTACCGCGACGACATGGCCGCCCTCGGGTGCCGCCCGCCCACGCTCGAGCCCCGCGTCTCCGAGACCATGCCCGCCATCGTGGCGCTCATCGAGGCCCTCATCGCGAAGGGCAGCGCGTACGCCACGGCCGATGGCGACGTGTACTACGACGTGGCCAGCTTCGGCGACTACGGCAAGCTCTCGAAGCGCAAGTTCGACGTGCAGCGGTCGGAGTACGGCCGCGGCAAGAGCGGCGAGGGCAAGCGCGCCGAGCACGATTTCGCCCTGTGGAAGTCGGCCAAGCCCCACGAGCCCGAGGGGGCCCGCTGGCCCTCGCCGTGGGGCGAAGGGCGGCCCGGGTGGCACATCGAGTGCTCGGCCATGACGCACGAGCACCTCGGCGACGGGTTTGACATTCACGGCGGCGGGCCCGACCTGAAGTTTCCCCACCACGAGAACGAGATCGCGCAGAGCGAGCCCGTGTACGGCGCCCCCATGGCGCGCGCGTGGATGCACCACGGGTTTATCGAGATGGACATCGAGCGCAACGCGAGCTTCGCGCCCGAGGTGCTCGCGGTGCTGCGCGCCGACCCCGAGCTGCGCAAGATCTCCAAGAGCGACCGCGCGCGCCTCGAGAGCCTCAAGGCCCGCGAGGCCGAGCTCAGCGACGACGAGCGCGCCCTGGTGCTCATCTACGAGCGCAAGGTGCGCTTCGCCGACTGGTTTCAGCTCCGCAAGCTGCGCGAGGCCGTCGACGGCGAGGCCGTGCGCTACTGGATCCTCGGCACGCACTACCGCTCGCCGCTGGCGTTCGACCTCGGCGACGACCCCGACGGGGCCGTGCGCTTCCCCTCCATCGAGCAGGCCGAGAAGCGGGTGGAGTACTTCTACGACACGCGCCAGAAGCTCACCGCGAAGCTCGCCACCGCGAAGAACACCACGCTCAAAACTTCGCAGTTCTTCGACGAGGCGCGCAAAACCTTCGACGCCGCCCTCGACGACGACCTCAACACCGCCGGCGCGCTCGACCCCTTCAGCAAGATCTTCGCCCGCGTGAACGAGCTGTGCGACGCCAAGAAGACCTCGCGCGAGGAGCTCGAGCTCGCCCTCGAGGCCGTCACGCACGTCACCCGCTCGCTGGGCGTGGCCGAGGGCGACCCCGACGCGTTCTTCGCGCGCGTCACGGGGCGCCGCATCAAGCTCCGGGGCATCGACCCGCGGGAGATCGACGCCCTCGTGGTGGCCCGCACCGACGCCCGCAACAGCCGGGATTTCGCCCGCGCCGACCAGATTCGCGCCGACCTCACCGCGCGCGGTATCGAACTGCGAGACGGCGCTTCGGCCACGACGTGGCGCGCGGTATAGTCCCCAGCCCTGCATTGTATCGACCGCCGCAACGGGAGCGCTGCACACGATGTCCACTGCGATGAAGCCCACTGCCGAAGGGATTTTCCAGAAGACCCCGCTTGCCAACGTGCTCCTGTACTCACGCGAGCGAAAGATGACGGGCTCCCTCGCGATCACCATTCAGCCCGAGAGCGCCGACGTGGCCAGCACCGACGTGGCCGGCCTGTCGACCCTGGTGCTCGAGAACGGCGCCGTGGTGGCCCTGCAGACCCCGTCGCACACGCAGACCCTGTCGGGCGTTCTCCACGACCTCGGGCTCCTCAGCGACGACGCGCTCGCGAAGGTGCGCGAGGCCCTGGTGAAGCCCGGCGGCACCGACGAGGTCTCAACGCTCCTGCGCCTGCGCGCGAGCGACCCCACCACCATCGACCGGGCCCTGCGCGAGCTCGCGCGGCGCCGGGTGCTGGCCCTCTTCGGCTATCCCCGCGGAGGGTATTCGTACTACGCGGGGGTCGATCTGCTGGGCGGCTCCGACCGCCTGCGCGCCTCCGAAGACGTGCTGGCCATCGTGTGGCGCGGCTTCGTCACCGTGGCCCCCGACGAGGCCGCCGTGAGCGCCATCGTCGAGAAGCTCGGGGCCCGCGCCCTGCGCCTGCGCGAGGGCAGCGAGTTCGACCGCTTCGAGTTCGGCGAGGAGCTCGGCCTCGCGCCCACGCAGCTGCGCACGTCGCCGTCGTCGCTCGACCAGCTCATGGGCCTCGCGCCCGACCCGGCGCTCGTGCGGCGCATGATCTACCTGCTCGCGCTCACCAAGCAGGTCGAGGTGGCGCCGCCCGCCACCACGGCCACGCTCGCGCCGCCGCCCGTCGCGTCGGCCACGGCCACGACGCCGGGCGTGGGCGGTCGCCCGCCGCCCATTCCGCAGGCGGCGCGCGCCTCGGTGGTGCCCGACGGCGGGCGCACGCAGTCGTCGCCGTCGGTGCCCGACCTCGCGTCGGCCGCGCCCCCGATGGCGCCGACGCCCGCCGTGAGCGAGAAGCCCGACATCACCAACAGCCCGAAGTGGAAGGAGGCGACGCAGCACCGGGCCAAGATGGAGAACAAGAACTACTTCGAAATGTTCGACCTCTCCGAGACGGCCACCGTCGACGACGTGAAGACGGCGTTCCCCAAGACCGTGGCGTCGTGGCACCCCGACCGGTCGCCCATCCCCGAGCTCCACGGGCTCTACGAAGAGATCTTCGCGCTCTACAACACGGCCTACGCCACGCTCACCAACAAAGAGTCGCGGGTGCAGTACGAGGAGAGCCTCCATGGCGGCGGCGGCACCCCCGCGGCGCAGAAGAAGGTCGCGGCCGTGCTCGACACGGTGCAAGACGTACATCGCGCCGAGGTGGCCCTGCGCCGGCGCGACTACGTCGAGGCCGAGAAGCTCCTGCGGCGCGTGCTCGCCGCGAGCGACGACGACGTCACCTCGATGCTGCTCCTCGCGCAGACGCTCCTCGAGATTGACCCCACGCGCGCCGCCGACGAGGTGATCAACCTCATGGCGAAGGTGATGCAGGCCACCGAGGGCAACGACCGCGCGCGGCTCTACCTCGGGCTCGCGCTCAAGGCCAAGAGCGACCTCGGCCGCGCCCGCGCGTGCTTCAAGCAGGCCCTCGAGATGAACCCCAACAACATCGAGGCCTCGCGCGAGCTGCGCCTCGTCGAGATGCGCATTCAGCAGCGCCGCGACGACAAGGCCTCGCAGAACTCCATCGGCGGGCTCTTCAACAAGTTTCTGAAGAAGTAAGAGCCTCAGCGGGGCGCGGGCACGGGCACGCGCTCGCCGCGCACCTCGCTGGCGATGGGCCAGTCGGCGAAGCGCTCGCGCGTGACCGGCGCGCACCCGTTGGCGCGCATGGCCCCGAGCACGTCGCTGTTGCCCGCCACGGCGAGGGTGAGCGACACGCCGCCCGGGTGCGCGAGCACGGCCTCCATGACGGCCACCTCGCGGCCGAGCCACACGATGCGCCGCGTGGGCGCCGTGTCTCCGTTGCGCGGGCAGTCGAAGAAGAAGCTCGGCTCGCCGTAGCGCACGCGCAGGGCGCGGTAGTGCTCGACGAGCAGCGCGGGGTCGCGCAGGCGCGAGAGAAACTGCACCTGCGCCACGCGGTCGATGCGGGCCGAGATGAGGTACGCCACCACGGCGCCGTTCGCGAGGGCCTCCTGGTACACCACCTGGCCGGGCATGGCCCCGCGGCCCTGCTGCGCCTGCGGACGCAGCCGCGCGAGCTCGACGCGCGAAAGCCCGAGGTGCACCCCGCGCACGTCGTCGGGCATGCGCGACGCCGACTCGACCTGCAGCGTGCGGAGCCGCTCGGCGGCCTGCTCGCGCGGGAGCGACTGCGCGCGCTCGGCAGGCGTGGCGGGGCGCAGCGCCCCCGAAGGGGCGCTCGGCGCGCGCGCGGCGAGGAGGTACACCGCGAGGCCTACGGCGCCGAGCGAGGCGGCGACGATGAGAAGCTGCTTCCACACTGTGGCCGCGAAGGTATCACCCGAGCATGAGACGAAAAGCGGTGAACAGCACCGCGGCCAGCGTGGCCGTCGCCGGGAGGGTGAGCACCCACGCGAGGGCGATGTTGCGCACGGTGTCAGACCGCACGCCGCTGCCGTTGGCCACCATGGTGCCCGCCACGCCCGACGAGAGCACGTGCGTGGTGCTCACGGGCAGGCCCGCCAGGCTCGCGAAGCCGATGGCGCCCGCGGCGACGATCTCGGCCGAGGCGCCCTGGGCGTACGTGAGGTGCGCCTTGCCGATCTTCTCGCCCACCGTCACCACGATGCGCTTCCAGCCGAACATGGTGCCCACGCCGAGCGCGAGGGCGATGGCGAAGAGCACCCAGGTGGGCGCGTAGTCGGTGAGGTTGCGCAGGGCCTTGCGCTGGCCCTCGAGGTCGCGCAGCTCCGTCGCCGTGAGCCCGAGACCGCCGCCCTTCACGAGCTTGTCGAGGGCCGTGTCGGCGAGCAGCACGCTCTGGCGCACGGCGAAGCGCTCGGCGCGGGGCACGTCGCGCACGGCGTCACAGGCGCCCAGGTGGAGGCGCACGGCGGCGAGCTGCGCGCGCGCGCGGGCGGCCTCGGGCTGCGCGGCGGCGTCGGCGTGGAGGGTGAGCGTCCGCTCGATGGCGGCGGTGGCGCGGAGGGTGCGATCGACGCGGTCGTGCCCCGCGGTGAGGTCGAGCGCGAAGCCGCCAGGCACGATGCCGATGAGAATGAGCATCACGAGGCCGACGCCCTTCTGGCCGTCGTTGGAGCCGTGCGCGAAGCTCACGCCGCTGCAGGTGGCGACGAGCAGCGCGCGCACGCCCGGCGGCGGAGGCGTATCGCCCGGCGGCGCGATGAGCAGCGCCTTGTTGGGCGTGTAGCGCCGCGCGAGGAGGAGCAGCGCAGCGGCGGCGAAGAAGCCGAAGAGGGGCGACACCACGAGCGAGAGGGCAATCTCGCCGGCCTTGGACCAGTTGACGCCGTCGCCGAAGGAGTGCCCCGGGCGCAGCGAGTTGGCGATGCCGACGCCGAGAATCGATCCGATGAGGGTGTGCGAGCTCGACGCGGGGAGGCCCTTGTACCAGGTGGCGAGGTTCCACCCGATGGCGGCCACGAGGAGGGCGAGCACCATGGCGAGGCCCGCGTGCGCGCCGCTCGACACGAGGAGCTCGACGGGCAACAGCTTCATGATGCCCAGGGCCACCGCGATGCCCCCAACAAACACCCCCGCGAAGTTGAACGCGCCCGAGAGCGTCACGGCGACCCGCGGCGGCAGCGCGTTGGTGTAGATCACCGTGGCCACCGCGTTGGCCGTGTCGTGAAACCCGTTCACGAACTCGAAGGCCAGCGCCACCGCGAGGCACGCGAACAGCGTCACCGCGGCCCCCGCGCTGAGGCCATGATCAAACAGGGCTTCCATGGACCCTTCGTCCTTCCGTGCGGGAGAGTTTCCCGGCGAAGACGCTAGATCCATCGCGTCACGCACGCGTGACATGGATGAACCGATGACGTGGCGCGCGCACTCCCATTTGCGATGCGACTGACCTATCGTTTCTCCATGCGACCTCTCATGGTGCTCATGACCCTCGGCACGGCCATGGTGGCCTGGTTCGTCGTGCGGATGTGCGCGGGCGCTTCCATCGACGTGTGGCGGGTGAGCTGCTTCCTCGGCGCGTGCGCCCCGCTCGCCTCCGCCGCGGCGCTTCTCTACATCCAACGCGTGGGCGACCGCGAAGACAGCGTGCTCGCCGCGTGGCTCGTGCGCGCCATCGGCATGCACTTCGTCCTCGCCTGGCTCCTGGGCGTCTCCGACTGGCTCCGCGGCCCGCCCGGGGCGTCTCCCACCCTCAACGCCGACATGGTCGCGCCCCTCGTGCTCGCGTCGTTCTTCCCCGTCTTCGGCGTCGCCTTCGTCAGCTTTCGCTGGCTCCTCAGCGTGCGGGCGCGCCTCTCCGTCGCGCGTCCCCCGGCGACGCGCACCGTCGACCTCGAGGCCCACCGGGTTCCCTACCGCGGCGCGCTGCGCCTGCGCGTCACTGAGTCCGTCGCGGGCTTCCCCACGGCCCTCGTGGTCACCTCCGCGCTCGGCGCGGCGTCGGTGCTGCTCGCCCTCGCGGGCCCCTGGTCGACCGCGGCCGTGCTCGGCGTCACGGCCGTCACCCTCGGCGCCCTCTCGACGCTCGGCGCCCCCGCGGTGCTCCCCAGCGTAGCGTCGCTCGTGTGCGTGGCGGGCGCCCTGCTCACCCGACACCTCTCGACCCACACGGGCTCGTACCCCCTCGCGTGCGCGTGGCCCTGGGTCGCCCTCGCGGGCGTCGGGGTCTACCTCGGCACCGTCGAGGCCGTGATGCGCCTCCCTGCCCGCTACCGCATGCGCCCGGCGATCGTAACGCCGACGCCCCCCGCGTCGGCGCCGTAGGGCGCCATCACCGGGTAGAGCCACTGCACCAGCACGTCGGTGTTGGGCGTCGCCCGAAACGCCGCCTGCGCCCCGAGCGGGACGCGCGCCTCGCTCACGTCGGCGGCCCCCACGTTGGCCGCGTACACCCCCGACACGAGCCCCAGCGCCACCCGCGGCCCGAGCTGAAACATCACGCGCACTGGCACATTGAGCACGTTGCGAACCTGCGCGCTGCTGCTGAACATGAACTGCCAGAACACCCCCGTCTCGACGCGCAGATGGGCCGCGGGCAGCACGACGAGCACCGGCACCCCCGCCATGACCGACCACACCGTGTTCGACGCGAGGGGCGTCACCACGGTGGCCTCGACGCCCACGTGCACGGGCCGCTCGGAGGGTTCGAAGACCCCCCAGCGCAGGCGCAGGTAGGGGTTGCCCACGAGGCGGTTGCCGACCTGGTACACCTCGTCGCGGTCGACGCGGCCGTAGCGGTCGGCCGCGAGGGTCGCACTGTCGCTGCCGATCCGAAGGCCGAAGCCGCCGGAGAGCTCGAGCGAGCGCACGAGGCCCACCTGACCTTCGAAGTGCAGCCCCGCGCCCACGAGGCGCGTGGTGCCGAACGCTGCGGGCGCCTCGGAGGCGGCGAGGCCGAAGCTGGCGCGGCCGATGAGCTGCCCCGCGGGCACCGTGAGCGGGCGCTGGGTGTAGGGAGGCAGCGTCGAGGAGACCTGCTGCGCCCACGCCCTCGGCGAAGAGAGCGCGAGCGCGAGCCCGACGAGGTGCGAAGAGAACGCGGCGTGACGGTGGCGCATCGGGAGGGCGCGCGTCACACCGTCATGATCTCTTTCTCCTTGGAGGCCACGATGTCGTCGGCGGTCTTCACGGCCGTCGCGACGATCTCTTCGGCCTTCTTCCACGCGGCGTCGCCCTCGTCTTCCGAGGTGTCGCCGTCGGAGATGGCCGCGTCGATCATGTCTTTGGCGTCTTTGCGGTTCTTGCGAATCGCGATGCGCGTCTCTTCGCCGTGCTTCTTCGCGCTCTTGGCGATCTCGCGGCGCCGCTCTTCGGTGAGCGGCGGGAGCGGAATACGAATGATGTCGCCGTCGACCTGCGGGTTGATGTTGAGGTCAGACTCGCGAATGGCCTTGTCGACGAACTTGGCCTGGCCGCGCTCCCACACCTTGATTTGAAGCATGCGGGGCTCGGGCACCGACACCGTGGCCATGCTCGCGATGGGCGTCGGGGTGCCGTAGTAGTCGACCCGCACGCCGTCGAGCATCGACGGGTTGGCGCGGCCGGTGCGAAGGCGCGACAGCTCGCGCCGCAGGGCGTCGTGGGCCTTGGAGTTCGCGGCGCGAAGCTCCTCGAGGATCTCTTCGAGCATGACTGACTTCTCCGAATCGGTGAGGTTGAGACCGTGAGAGGTTACTGCGGCGTAACCTCGGTCTCGAGGGTGTACGTGCCGCCGTTGTTCTGCCCGTAGCCGTCGACGAACACGGTGTATTGCCCCGGGGTGAGCACCGTCTCGATGAGCGAGTGCTGCGGGTCCGTCGAGTCGTCGTTGCAGGCGCGCTCCGTCGACTGCTGCGCGCACTGCTGACGGAGGTACAGCGCGCCGTCGAACTGCGCGCTCAGCGTGAGGCGCACCCGCGAGCGGCGCGTGACGTTGAGGCGGTAGAGGTTCTCGGGGCTGCGGGCGCCGCCCGCGCAGGTGGCCTGAAAGCGGTCGGTGCCGCCGGCCGTGGTGCCCGACACGGTGCGCCCCGAGACCAGCACCGGCGCCGTGCGGCACTGGCGCTCCGCCGCCTGCGGGTCTTCGACGCGAGAGTTGAGGCGAAAGCGCCCGAAGTGCCGCGCCGCCGCGCTGTCGACGATCACGAAGTACTGCCCCGCGTCGAGGGTCTGGTCGTAGGCGTTGGCCTCGCCCACGTTGCCCGCGCGGCACGTCGCCTGCGCGATCTGCCCGCAGTTGCGCGTGACCGTGATGGTGCCCTGGTTGTTGAGGTCGCTCTGCTCGAACCAGAGCTTCACCCGCGAGCGCGTCGGCAGCGTGAGCCGGTACACCACGTCGTAGCCCTCCGCCGCGCCGCAGGGCGACTGCAGGTCGTCGTGGGCCTGGAAGGTGTTGCCCTCGACGGCCGTGCCCGGCGTGAGGGCCACGGCGTCGGCGCAGGTGTCGCCCGGCGTCGAGCCGCCCGCCACCGGGGCGAGGTCGGCCTCGAGGGTGTAGTTGCCCGCGGCGTTGGGGCGGTACGAGTCGCTGTACACGTAGTAGGTGCCCGCGGGCACCACGGCGTTGATGCGCGAGTGCTGCGTGTCTTCTGCGTCGTCGTTGCAGTCGACCTCGGTGTTGGCGTCGCCGCACGCGCGGCGGAGGTGGAGCACGCCGTCGTAGTCGCTCTCTTCGTGGAGCTGGAGCCGCGACTCCTGCGGCACCTCGAGGCGGTACACGCGGTCGGGGCCGCGCGCGTTGTTGCCGCAGCGGGCGGTAAAGATGTTGAAATCTTGCGTGGAGAGCTGGCCCGTCACGGGGGTGTTGGGCGCCAGCGCGGCGGCGTTCTGGCACACCTCGGCGGGCGACGGCACGTCGGCCGCGGTCACGGTGAGCGAGTAGCTGCCGCGGGCGTTGCCGAAGCCGTCGGCGAAGATGAAGTACTGCCCCGGGTCGAGCGCGACCGACACCCGCGCGTGGCTCGTGTCGCCCTCGTCGTCGTTGCAGCCCACCTCGGCGTTGCTGTCTTCGCAGCTGCCCTGGCGGATGTAGAGCGCGCCGTCGAAGTTGCCCTGCGTCTCCATCGCGACGGTGACCTGCTGCCGACGCTCGAGCGTGAGCGAGTACACCACCTCGGGCGCGCCGCCGCCGCGGGGGGCCTCGACGTCGCCGCCGGTCTCGCCCTCGCCCTGCAGGCAGCGGCCGGTGAACCGCGAGGGGTTCTCCGACGTGTTGCCCGTCACGGTCTGGCCGGGGGTAATAGGAATGGCGTTCATGCAGGTGCCCGTGGTGGCCTCGGAGCGCGCGCCGCCGGAGCCCGTGGCGGCGCCGCCCTGCCAGGTGCCCACGAGGTAGCTGCCGCTGCCCGCCGTCATGCGCAGCGAGAGCACGTAGCGCCCGCGCGTGCGCAGGCAATGGTGAAACGCCGCGTGGGCGTCGTGGGTGACGTCGCCGCCGATGCGCTGGCTGTTGCCGTCGAGCAGGGCGAGGTCGACGTCGCGCGACCCGTCGCCGCCGAAGGCGACGAAGGTGTAGCACTGCGCCTCGAGCTCGACGGGGACGTTCACCGACGCCCCCTCGCCCAGCGAGCCTTCGGAGATGTGCCCGAGCTGGTTGAGCCCCAGCGACACCATGGTGTTGTGCACCGCCGTGAAGCGCCCCTGGAGGCCCCCCGACGACGTGCACGCCGCGACCCCCGCGAGACAGAGGGCCCACGCGCGGGCCGACGCTGTGTTCATCACCGTAGCACTCTCACTTCTGTGGCCGCCCATCGCGGCAACGCACCCAAACGCCCGAGGCTTATACCCGCTTCACAAGAACTTTCGGAACAGATACCACGCCCACGAGCGCACCTTGTCGGCCCACGGGCGCCGCGTCCATCGCCTCGCGTCGATCTGTTCGCAGTGAGAGAAATCTCGCCCGAACGAGGCCGCCACGGCGCGCACGAAGCCCGGGTCGCGCGTGGCCATGTTGGCCTCGAGGTTGGTGCGCCACGACAGGAAGTCGAGGTTGTAGCTCCCCGTGGTGGCCCAGTCGTCGACGAGGGCCGTCTTGGCGTGAAACACCCGGTCGAGGTACTCGTGCACGTGGACGCCCGACTTCATGAGCCGGGTGTAGAGGTGCTGCGCGGCGTACGTGACGGGCGGCACGTCGCTCGTGCGCGGCAGGATCACCCGCACCTCGACGCCCCGGCGCGCGGCCTTCTCGAGCGCGCGGCACACCACCGCGTCGGGGATGAAGTACGAGTTGGCGATGTAGATGCGCTTCTCGGCGGAGCGTATGCGCTGGAGGTACACCCGACGGATGACCCAGCGCGCGCCCCACGCGTCGTGCCCGAGCACGGCCACGGTGTGCGGGTCGACCGCGAGCGCGACGCCCGACTCTTTGCGCGCGGTGACCACGCGCGTCCAGCCCTTGGGGTGCGTGACGTCGCCAGGGCGGTCGCCCCCCTGGCGGCACCACACGTCGTAGAAGAGCTTGCGGAGGCGCCCCGCGCCGCTGCCCTCCACGCGCGCCACGTCGTCGCGCCACCCGCCGCCGCCCTCGTCGGCGCTCACCCACGGCGCGCCGATGTTGAGGCCGCCGATGAAGCCCACGCGGCCGTCGATCACGACGATCTTGCGGTGGTCGCGCTGCGACACCCAGCCTACGCGAAAGCGCCTACGCCACGGGGCGATGGGGTTGTACTCGATCACCCGCCCGCCGGCCTCGACGAGGGGCGCGAAGCGATCGCCGTCGGAGCCCAGCGACCCGATGGCGTCGTAGCTCACGCGCACCGCGACGCCCGCGCGCGCGCGCTCGGCGAGCGCCTCGATGAAGCGCCGCGCGATGGCCGTGTCGTCGAACCAGTACATCTCGACGAGCACCTCGCGCCGGGCCCCGGCGATCGCGTCGAGCATCGCGGGAAAGGCCTCGGCCCCGTCGCACAGGAGCGAGACGCCGTCGGGCGTCGGCGCTTCGGTGGGTGCTTCGAGGTCCACGATCAGTCTCGCGGGAGCACCCAGATGTCGCCGAAGAGGGCCGCGCCGCCGTCGATGTAGAGGGTCACGCCGGTGACGTAGTCGGCCGCGTCGGAGGCGAGGTACGTGGCCGCGTGGGCCACCTCGTTGACGGTGCCCAGGCGCCCCGCGGGCGTCTGCTGCTCGGCCTTCACCACAAGCTCCGGCGGGTACCGATCGGTGCCCGTCGAGCGAATGGTGCCCGGCGCGATGGCGTTGACGCGAATGTGATAGGGCGCCCACTCGACCGCGAGGGTGCGCGTGAGATTCTCGACGCCCGCGCGCGCCGCGCCGGTGTGCGCCATGCCCGGAAAGCCCCGGAAGATGTTGGCGATGATGTTGATCACCACGCCGCTCTTCTGCGGGATCATCACGGCGTTGGCGACCGCGTGGGTGAAGTTGAAGGTGCCCAGGAGGTTGTTGCGCACCACGGCTTCGAAGCCCTTTGGGGAGATGAGATGCGCGGGCGACGGAAACTGCCCGCCGGCGTTGTTCACCAGCGTGTCGACGGTGCCCCAGCGCTCGACCACCTCTTTGACGAAGCGCTCGATGGCCTCGGGGCTGCGAATGTCGACCGACGCGCCGAGGGCCTCGCCCCCGCGCTCGGTGATGGCCGCGACGGCCTCGGTGACGGGCTCGATGCGCCGGCCGCAGAGGGCCACGCGCGCGCCCAGCGACACGTACTGGTCGGCGATGGCGCGGCCGATGCCGGTGCCGCCGCCCGTGATGATCGCGACGTGGCCCGCGAGGAGCCCCGGACGAAACGGCGAGGATTCATGGTCGATCGTGCGCATGGCGGGTGCCCAGTGCCTAAACCCGAACGCGCCCGAGCACAACGCCCGAGTGGGTGACACTTTCTTGCGTTGGCCCGACACAGTCTGCCAATCGTTCGCGGCGATGAACCTCGTACGCACCGGCCTCGAAGGGCTCCTCGATGAGCACAGCGCGCGCATCCGCGGGCGCCGCATCGGCGTGGTGGCGCACCCCGCGAGCGTCACGTCGACGCTCCGCCACGCGGTCGACGCGCTGCGCGACGCGGGCGCCGACATCGCGGCCCTCTTCGGCCCCGAGCACGGCCTCGGCGGCGAGGCGCAAGACATGGAAGGGGTCGACGACGGCGACACCACGGGCCGCGCGGGAAGGGTTCCGACGCACTCGCTCTACGGCGCTACGTTCGACTCGCTCTCGCCGCGCCCCGAGTGGCTCGACGGCCTCGACGCCGTGGTGGTCGATCTCCAAGACGTGGGCTCGCGCTACTACACCTTCGTGTGGACGGCCCTCCTCGTGGCCCGCGCGTGCGCCGCGAAGGG
>CANMAT010000007.1 GCA_947494865.1 Deltaproteobacteria bacterium | reverse complement strand
GTTCATGTGCGGCTTGGTGCGCGCGAATTTCTCCTTACCCATTGTCCCTGTCTCCTCGTTCGAGTCTTTTGGTTCTTGCTTGAAGCTTGTCAGGCGCCGTCAGGCGATCACTTGCCGCGGCTCTTCGCCACGATCTCTTCCTGCACCGAGTTCGGCACCGGATCGTAGTGGGCGAACTGCATGGTCGACACCGCGCGGCCCTGCGTCTTCGAACGCAGGTCGGTCACGTAGCCGAACATGTTGGCGAGGGGCACATACGCCTCGATCACCTGGACGCCCTTGCCGCGGGCGTTCATGCCGCGAACCTGACCGCGGCGCGAGTTGAGGTCGCCGATGACCTCACCCATGAACTGGTCGGGGGTCACCACCTCGACGTTCATGATGGGCTCGAGCACCGTGACGCCCGAGCGCTTGGCGCCCTCTTGAAACGCCATCGAGCCGGCGATCTCGTACGCCTGCGCGCTCGAGTCGACATCGTGGTACGTGCCGTAGTGGAGGCGCGCCTTCACGTCGACGACGGGGTAGCCCGCCACGACGCCGCGGCCGAGGGCCTCACGGATGCCCTTCTCCACCGCGGGGATGAACTCGCGGGGGATCACGCCGCCCTTGACGTCGTCGATGAACTCGAAGCCCTTGCCGCGCTCGTTGGGCTCGAGGTCGATGATCACGTGACCGTACTGGCCGCGGCCGCCGGTCTGCTTGATGTACTTCGCCTCGACGTCCTTGACGGCACGCTTGAGCGACTCGCGGTAGGCAACCTCGGGCTTGCCCGTGTTGGCCTCGACCTTGTGCTCGCGCTTGAGGCGGTCGACGATGATCTCGAGGTGGAGCTCGCCCATGCCGTGAATGAGCGTCTGGCCGCTCTCTTCATCGGTGTTCACGCGGAACGACGGGTCTTCCATCGCGAGCTTCTGGAGCCCGATGCCCATCTTGTCCTGATCGGCCTTGGTCTTCGGCTCGATGGCGATGGAGATCACGGGATCCGGGAAGGTCATCTTCTCGAGAACGATGGGGTGCTTCTCTTCGCAGAGGGTGTCACCCGTACGCGTGTCGCGGAGGCCCACGACGGCGGCGATCATGCCCGCGCACACATCCGAGATGTCTTCGCGGTTGTTCGCGTGCATGAGGAGCAGGCGGCCCACGCGCTCGCTCTTGTCGCGCACCGAGTTGTACACCGACGAACCCGAGGTGAGGGTGCCGGAGTACACGCGTGCGAACGTGAGGTTGCCCACGAACTTGTCGCCCATGAGCTTAAACGCCAGCGCGCTGAAGGGCGCGTCGTCGGTCGCGGGGAACGACACTTCGACGTCGGCCTTGTGCGGGTGCTTGCCGATCTTGGTCGGAACGTCGACGGGCGCCGGGAGGTAGTTCACCACGGCGTCGAGGAGCTGCTGCACGCCCTTGTTCTTGAAGGCCGAGCCGCAGAGCACGGGCACGAGCTTGAACGAGATGGTGCCCTTGCGGAGCGCGCGGTGGATGTCGTCCTCGGTGATCGAGGCGACGTCGTCGTTGAGGAACTTCTCACCGACCACATCGTCGACGTCTGCCACGGCCTCGATGAGCGCGGCGCGGGCTTCGTCCGCGGCGTCCTTGAGGTCGGCGGGGATCTCCACCACGTCGTAGCGGCTGCCCTTCGAGGCCTCGTCGAAGATGATCGCCTTCATGCGAATGAGGTCGACCACGCCGCGGTGCTTGTCCTCTTCGCCGACGGGGAGCTGCACCGGCACGGGGTTCGTACCGAGGCGGTCGCGCATCGACTGGACGCACATCTGGAAGTCCGCGCCGATCTTGTCCATCTTGTTCATGAACGCGATGCGGGGGACCTTGTAGCGGTCGGCCTGGCGCCACACCGTCTCGCTCTGGGGCTCGACGCCGTTGCCGCCGTCGAACACACAGACCGCGCCGTCGAGCACGCGGAGCGAGCGCTCCACTTCGATGGTGAAGTCCACGTGGCCGGGGGTGTCGATGATGTTCACACGGTGCTTCACGCCCTTCTGCGAGCCCGTCTCGGGCACCCAGAAAGCCGTCGTCGCGGCCGACGTGATCGTGATGCCGCGCTCCTGCTCCTGCTCCATCCAGTCCATCGTGGCGGCGCCCTCGTGGACCTCGCCGATGCGGTGGATCTTGCCGGTGTAATACAGCACACGCTCCGTGCAGGTCGTCTTGCCTGCATCGATGTGCGCCATGATGCCGATGTTGCGGTAGCGTTCGATCGGAAGGTCGCGAGGCACTGTCTTCTTCTCCGTCAGGCGCCGTGCGTTTCGGCGCGCGTTTGTGTCCGTACCCGTTGATGTCTTGAGCCGGTATCTCAGGTTTCGCGTGCGCAGAACAGACGAAACCCTCCCAGGCACCGATCCTCTCACCCTCGGAGAGAATCTTATCGGCCCGGGAGGGTCACGACCGGAGCTTCACGTGCTCGCGTGTTGAGAGACCATGTCTCTCGACTCGCTTTAGAATCGATCCATCGTGGGATCGCGTGGCTCTGGTCGTCTTATGTCGTCGTGAGCATCGAAGCCCTGAGATACCTCTCGTCGTTCCGCGGTCGTCTACACCCGTTGAGCCGCGCGCTTGCGTGGCGGACGCGTGACAGCAGACCGAATGCCTACCAGCGGTAGTGAGCGAACGCCTTGTTGGCGTCGGCCATCTTGTGCGTGTCTTCCTTCTTCTTCACCGCGTTGCCGCGGCCCTGCGAGGCCTCGACGAGCTCCATGGCGAGGCGCTCGGCCATGCTCTTCTCGCCGCGCGAGCGGGAATAGTTCACGAGCCAGCGCATCGCGAGGGAGACACGACGATCTTGACGAACCTCGACGGGCACCTGGTAGGTGGCGCCGCCGACGCGTCGAGACTTGACCTCGACCTTCGGCTTGACGTTGTCGAGCGCCTTGCGAAAGACCTCGAGCGGGTCTTCCTTCTGGCGGTTTTGAACGATGTCGAACGCCCCGTACACGATGCCTTCGGCGATCGACTTCTCGCCCGCCAGCATGATGGTGTTCGTGAGCTTGGCGACGAGACGGTCCTTGTACTTCGGATCCGCCGTCAGCTTGCGCTTGGGTACTTCTCCACGACGCGGCATTGGTCAGCCCTTCTTGCGCTTGACGCCATACTTGGAGCGGCCCTGCGACCGCTCCTTCTTGTTGGTATTCGAGGGCCCCACCGCGCCCACGGCGTCGAGCGTGCCGCGGATGATGTGATACCGAACGCCGGGGAGGTCCTTCACGCGACCCCCGCGGATGAGCACCACAGAGTGCTCTTGAAGGTTGTGACCCTCGCCGGGGATGTACGCAGTGACTTCCATCCCGTTGGTAAGGCGGACGCGGGCGACCTTACGGAGAGCCGAGTTCGGCTTCTTGGGGGTCGTCGTATACACGCGCACGCAGACCCCACGCTTCTGGGGGCACGCGCGGAGTGCGGGGGAGGGCGTCTTCCACGGACTGGAGCGGCGGCCCTTCCGTACGAGCTGGTTGATCGTCGGCATCGCAGGACTCTTAACTACCGGTGAACGTTGCGGGACTCATCGCGAGACATAAAAGGGGACCTCGCGAGGGCGGCGACTCTTACCGCCTCCTGGGAAACTGTCAAGAGCCCTTCGCGCGTTCGCATCGAACGCACGAAAACATCACGGGATTACGGCTCCTGCGTCGATCGGGTCGGGCTGGTTGGGGCGAATCTGCTCGGCCGGGAGCGGCGTGACGGAGAAGTTCTGCGTCGTCGTTGCCCCCGCGGTGATGGTCACCGTCACGTTGACGGGCGTGGCGCCGGGGAACCACGCGTGCGCCACGTAGGTGCCTACGGGCACGCGCTCGATGCGAAAGTGCCCCTCGCGGTTCGTCTGGTCGTAGAAGCGATTGGGCGTCACCACGATGGGCGTCTGCATCCAGTTGGGGAAGGTGACCGAATGGAGGATGTACCTCCCCGGTCTCTGGATGAACTTCTGCTGCTCCTCGTTGCGGTTGAGCATCTGCGCGATCGTCGCGCCGAGCCCGTCGACCTTCGGCAGGTGGTGTTCGTCGGTCTCGGCGCGGAGGAACAGGTCGTCACCGAGGGTCATCGCGAGGATGCGCGGCTCGATGTGGCAGTCGCGAAAGACCGCGCTGCGGCGACGCGGCGGCGCGGGCGCTCCGTCGCGCGCGTCGACGGTCACGACGGCCTCGGCGAGAGCTCCAGGTGCGGTGTTGCCGAACACGTTGGCGTAGTAGCCCCGCGCAGCGTCCGCGCACCCGCGCCTGCGCGCTGTCTCGGCGTCGATCGCGATGGGGCGCGCAGGAGGAATGGGCGCGGTGAGCGACACCACGCCCTCGAGCGAGCCCGTCGCCACCGCGAGCGGCGCTGCTGGCACATCGCGCGGCGCGAGCGCTCCAGCATCAGACTGCGGATTCGCGGGGGGGGCGTGCGTGGCGGGCTCGCGCACGCGCTCGCAGCCGATGAGCACCCACCCCGTTGCCGCCGACACGACCTGAGTTGCAAAGCGCTTCATGGGGATGCCAACAGGAACACGTCTCGTGCCACCGGGGGAAGCCCCTCGTTGGCGACCGACTTGTTGCGATGGAGAGCGTGTGTGCGGAAGGGCAGGGAAGAGCCGGGAGAGGCTATCAGGGAGCCGTGGTGCCACCGGCGGTGGCAGCAGCAGGCGCCGCCGCGGTGGCAGCGCTGACGGCCTCGCGGGCGAGGTCGAGCCAGCGCTCGGGCATCACGCCCATCCACACAACGAACACGGCCGCGGTGAGAATGGCGACGGTGACGTAGCCCGAGCGCATCGGCGTGGCGATGGCGGCGCCGGGGGCCGGGTCGCGCATGTACATCTTCACAAGCACGCCGAGGTAGTAGTAGGCCGACACGGCGCTGTTCACCACCGCGATGAGCGCGAGCGCGGTGTAGCCCGCGTCGAGCGTCGCGCGGATGACGTAGAACTTCGCGAAGAAGCCCACGGTCGGGGGGACACCCGTGAGCGACAGGAGGAACAGCGTCATCGCGAAGCCGGCCGCGGGGTGGCGGCGCGCGTAGCCCGCGAGGTCGTCGTACGAGACCGACTCGGCGCCGCGGCGGCCCGCGAGGATGAGCGCGCCGACCGCGCCCATGTTCGAGACGGTGTACGCGAGGAGGTAGAACAGCACCGACGCGTAGGCCGTGGTGCCGGTGCCCTCACGCGGCGCGGCGATGACGCCGAGGAGCACGTAGCCCGCGTGCGCGATGGAGCTGTACGCGAGCATGCGCTTCACGCTCGTCTGCGTGAGCGCGACGAGGTTGCCGACGGTCATCGTAGCGACCGCGACCCACGCGAGCATGGCGGGCCAACCGGCCGCCGAGCCCGCGCTCGCCGCGTCGCCGTACACCGCGAGCATCACGCGCGCGAAGGCGCCGAACGCCGCGGCCTTCACCACCGAGCTCATATACGCCATCGTCGACGTGGGCGCGCCCTCGTAGGCGTCGGGCGTCCACATGTGGAAGGGCACCGCGCCGACCTTGAAGGCCATCGCGATCACGATGAGGAGCATCGCGAGGATCGAGATCTTCGCTCGCGTCTCGAACTGGAGCGCCATTGCCGCATCGTTGGCGACGACGGCGGGCGCCGCGTGGAGCACCTCGGCGATGCCAGCGTAGTCGGTGTGTCCGGTGATCGCGTAGAGCAGCGCCGAGCCGAAGAGCATGAGCGCTGCGGCGAACGAGCCGAGAAGGAAGTACTTGAGCGACGCCTCGGCCGAGCGTGGCGAGCCACGGCGGAAGCCCGTCATCGCGTACACGCCGAGCGACATGGTCTCGAGCCCCAGGAAGAGCATGAGCATGTCGCTGGCGCTCACGAGGAGCATGGCGCCAGCCGTGGAGAACGCGATGAGGGGGTAGTACTCGCCGCGGTCGAGCTTGTGCTCGGCGAGGTATCCACCCGCGAGGAGCGACGCGATGCCGCCGCCGAGCGCGATGGTCGCGTCGAGGAAGAGCGACGTCTTGTCGATTGCGAGGAAGCCGTGCAGCGCCGAGGTGTCGGCGGGCACGCCGCGCTGCCACAGCGCGAGCGCCATCGCGGCCGCGGTGAAGTGCAGGAGCGCCGTGGGCATCGCGAGGCCGCCGTCTTCCTTCTGGAAGGCGTCGAGCATCATCAGCACGAGGGCGCCGACGGTGGGGATGAGAATCGGGGAGAGCAGCAGGACCAGGTTCACGGCTCAGTCTCCCAGCGCGACGAGCGTGTTGGCGCCGCGGGTGGTGGTCGGGGTGCGCAGCGCCGTCGGGTGCCCCACGGTCGGCGGCGTATCGTGCGCGGGCGGTTGGATCGCTGCAGCGTCGAGGAGGTACGGGACCTCTTCGCCGCGACGCATGCCGAGCGCCTCACGCTTGCTGTTGTAGACTGAGAGGAAGGCCCGCACGGTGGGGTCGACGCGGTCGCGAAAGTACATGGGGAAGAGTCCCATCGCGAAGATCATCGCGACGAGGGGGCCCACCGCGCGCCACTCGCGCTTGTTGAGGTCTTGCAGGTGCGCGTTGCGCGGGTTGGTGCTCGGGCCGAAGAAGACCTTCTGCACCACGTCGAGCATGTACACCGCGCCGAGGATCACGCCCGACACCGCGAGGAGCGCGAAGAGCGGGCCGATCTGCGAGTTGACGCACTGCCGATCGGCGCCGACGCCCGAGCAGTGGTGCGACCAGTTGAGCAGGTCGGAGGTGAAGCTCCCGGTGATGACCAGGAATTCGCCGATGAAGCCGTTGGTGCCCGGCAGACCGATGGAGCTCATGGTGACGATGACGAAGATCGTCGCGTACCAGGGCATCACCTTGGCGAGGCCGCCGAACTCGGCGACGTCGCGCGTGTGGCGGCGATCGTAGATGACGCCCACGAGGAGGAAGAGGGCCCCCGTAGAGATGCCGTGGTTGACCATCTGCAGGATGGCGCCCGAGACGCCCGCCTCGGTGCGCGACACGAGGCCGAGCATCACGAAGCCGAGGTGGCTCACCGACGAGTACGCGATGAGCTTCTTGAAGTCGTACTGACGCCACGCCGCGAGCGCGCCGAAGATAATGCCGAGGCACGAGAGCAGCGCGATGGTCGGCCCGATCCAGTGCGACGCGAGGGGGAAGAGGCCCATGCCGAAGCGCAGGAAGCCGTAGGTGCCCAGCTTCAGCATGATGGCGGCGAGGATCATAGAGCCGCCGGTGGGGGCCTCGGTGTGCGCGTCGGGCAGCCATGTGTGCACGGGCCACATCGGGACCTTGATCGCGAACGCGAGCGCGAAGGCTGCGAACAGCAGGCGCTCGGTGCTCACGGGGAACCCGAGGCGCATGAGGTCTTGATAGTCGAAGCTGTAGCTGCCGGTGAGGGCCTTGTACTTCGCCACCATGTAGAGAATGGCGACGAGCATGAAGACCGAGCCCGCGAACGTGTAGAGGAAGAACTTCACCGCGGCGTAGACGCGGTTCTGCCCGCCGAAGACGCCGATGATGAGAAACATCGGCACGAGCATGAGCTCCCAGAACACATAGAACAGGAACAGGTCGAGCGAGACGAACGCGCCGATCATCGCCGACTCGAGGAGCAGGAGCGCCGCGATGTACTCCTTCTGGCGGTTGCGGATCGCGCCGAAGGACACGTACATCGTGAGGGGCGTGAGGAAGGTCGTCAGGACGATCAGCCAGAGCGAGATGCCGTCGACGCCGAGGTGGTAGCGGATCCCCAGCGAGGGGATCCACGCGACGTTCTCGACGAAGCGAAACTGACGCCCCTCGACCGAGTGCGTGGCCCCGATGAGGAGCTGCAGCGACTGACCGAAGAGGAAGAGACCCGCGCCCACGCCGTAGGCGCGCAGCAGCTTAGGCGCCTGGCGCGGGAGGAACAGCGCCAGGATGCCGGCGAGCGCCGGGAACCAGATGAGGACCGAGAGGAGGTGTCGAGCGGAGTTCACGGTCGGGTCCTCGATCAGTTGGTACCCGGCACCACGATGGTGCCCGGGTTGTTGGAGATGACCAGCGCGCGGGCGTAGGCGCGGAGACCGAAGGCGTTGCGCGCCTCGACCACTACGCAGCGCCCCGACGTACCCTGGAGGGCCTCGTCATGGCGCGTCTCGGCGCTGCCGTTGCCGACGTGCGAGAGGGCGGTCGTGCCCGCGCCGGCGAGGGGGCAGCGGGCCTCGAGCGTGTCGCTCGTTGCGTCGCGGCTCACCTCGTAGCTCGCCCAGCGGTAGGTGTACCCCGGGCCTCCCGAAGCCTCGATGCGCGCCGTCGTGCCGTCGATGCGCTGCGAGAGCACCACCGCAGGGGCGCCGATGGCCCATGCGAAGATCGCGAGGGCGCCGACGCTGATGAAGGCGCCGTACACCTGCACCGCGCCCGTTTGCATCGGGCGGAGGAGCTTGCCGAGGAGTATCGCGACGAAGCCCACCAGGTTGACGAGACCGTCGATCACGAAGCGATCGAAGATGGCCACGAACGAGGCGAAGCCGCGCAGCGGACGGACGAAGACGAGGTCGTACAACTCGTCGACGCGCCACTTCTCGAGCACGAGCTTGTAGAGCCTGGGGAGCGCCTCGGACGCGCGCTTCGCGGGCTCGCCCTTTTGCTGAATGTAGACCCAGTACGCGAGGCCCGCGCCCACGGCCCACGCGCCGATGCCGCCGAACATGGCGGGGATCTCGAGCGTGTGGCGCTGCGTGCGCGTCGCCTCGCTCACGAACTGAAAGCCGTCGGCCACCGGGTGCTCGAGGAAGGCCGCGAGGGTGCCCTCGCGGTGCGTCATCCAGTGCGGGAGGCCGAGCACGCTCGCCAGGATCGCCATCGCGGCGAGCACCCAAAGCGGGCCGACCATAAGCTTCATGTCGATGCCGGCCTCGGACGGGATCGGGTTCGGGTCGTGGTGACCGTGGCCGTCGTCGCCGTGGGCGTCGTGTCCGTGGGCGTCGTCGTGCGCGGTGCTCGTGGCGTGGCCGTGCGAGTCGACCGAGATGCCGGCCTTCTCGAGGTACGCGGGGCCCTCACCGAGGAAGGTGAGGATGAACACGCGCGACATGTAGAACGACGTGAGCGTCGCCGCGAGCACGCCCATCACGTACACGAGCTTGCCGAGGCCCGGCGCCCACGTGTGCGCGAACGCGCGGAACAGGATCTCGTCCTTCGAGTAGAAGCCCGAGAACAAGAAGGGCGTGCCGATGATCGCGAGCGTCGCGACGAGGAAGGTCCAGTACGTGCCGGGCAGGTACTTGCGGAGGCCGCCGAGCTCGCGAACGTCTTGACGATCGCCGCACGCGTGCATCACGGCGCCTGCCCCGAGGAACATGCACGCCTTGAAGAACGCGTGCGTGAACACGTGATAGAAGCCCGCGCTGAAGGCCCCGACGCCGCAGCCGATGAACATGAAGCCGAGCTGCGACACGGTGGAGTAGGCGAGCACCTTCTTGAGCTCCACCTGCGTCACGGCGATGGTGGCCGCGAAGAGCGCGGTGAACGCGCCCACGAGCGCGATGATGTTCATCACGGTCGTGAAGTGGATGAAGAGGAACGACAGACGGCACAGCAGGTAGATGCCCGCGGTCACCATCGTCGCAGCGTGGATGAGCGCCGACACCGGCGTGGGGCCCGCCATGGCGTCGGGGAGCCACACGTAGAGCGGGAACTGGGCGCTCTTGCCGCAGCAGCCGACGAAGAGGAGCAGGCACGCGAGGCCGCCCCAGGTGGGGTTGAGCAGCTCCATCTTTGACGCGATCGAGGGGATCGAGCCCACGAAGGGCAGCGCGTCGATGAGGAAGTTGCCGAGGCCCGTGCGCTCCGTGAGCGCCGCCCATGCGGCGCCGCCTTCGGCCACGTGGTGACGCAGCGTCTCGAAGGTGTACGTGCCGCCCTTCCACGCGATGATCGACATGCCCATGAGCAGGCCGGCGTCGCCGATGCGGTTCACGATGAAGGCCTTGCGGCCCGCGAACGCATACGAGGGGTTGTGGTACCAGAAGCCGATGAGCAGATAGGACGCGAGGCCCACGCCCTCCCATCCGAGGAAGAGCAGCACGAGGCTGTCTCCCAGGATGAGGTTGAGCATCGCGAAGATGAAGAGGTTCAGGTACGCGAAGAAGCGCGCGTAGCCCGCGTCGTGCGACATGTACCCAGCCGAATACACATGGATGAGCGTGCCGACGCCGGTGACCACGAGCAGCATCACGCCCGACAGCGGGTCGAGCACGTACCGCATGCGAATCATTTCGCCGGTGTGCGGCCCCGTGGGCGCGAGGAACCAGTCCCACGGCATCCACTCGATCTTCACGCCGTCGATCACCTGCTGGATCGACGGGGCGCGCGCCACGAACGAGAGCATGTGCTGGGCGGCGTGCGCAGCCTCACCCGCGGCGGCGTTGGCGCCCTCCGCGGCCTCCGCGGGCGCGTGGCCCGACTTGAGGAGCGTGAAGAACGCGAGGATCGAGAGGAGGAACGAGGTGCCCACCGCGCCGATGCCGGCGATGTACACGCCCTGGCGCCCGAGCTTCTTGCCCCAGATGCCGTTGATGAGCGCGCCGATGACGGGCAACCACACGATCCAGCCGAGCACGGAGTACGTGTCGGGCGTCACGTCGGTGAGGTTGCCGAGGTTGATCCGCAGGCCGAGGACCGAGATCTGGTCCCCAGCGAGCGCCATGAGCTGTTGGCTGATGTCCGGAAGGTTCATGGGTAGGTCTCAGCCTCGGAGCATGTCGGCCGCGTCGGTGCGGACCGTCTTGCGAAGGCGGTAGAACGACAGGACGATCGCCAGGCCCACAGCGGCCTCGGCGGCGGCCACGGCGATGACGAAGAACGCAAACACATGCCCGGCCGGCGCGGGGGGCGCCACGGTGCCGGCGTCGCCCTGCACCGCGGGGAGCCAGCGGTTGGCGGCCACGAGCGTGAGGTTCACCGCGTTGAGCATGAGCTCGATGCTCATGAGCGCGACGAGCGCGTTCCTGCGGTAGAGAAAGCCCGCCGCGCCGATAGTGAAGAGCACCGACGAGAGGGCCAGGTAGTGCCCGAGGGTGATGATCATCCGTGGTCTCCCTGCGACTCGTCGACGGCGTCGCTCTTCAGGGGCGCCAGGTTGGTCTCGGTGTTCATCTTGACCTTGTGGTGGTGGGCCTTCGCGACCGCGAACGCGCCCACGATGCCCGCGGTGAGGAGCACCGACGCGACTTCGAAGGGCACCATCGCGGGGCCGAAGAGGTACTCGCCCACATGGCGCAGCGTGCCGAACTCGGGCACGCGGTCGGGCCTCGGCGGCGCGAGCGTGCGCACCGTCGAAGCGAGCACGATGCCCACCGACGCGATGCCCGCCGCGCCGATCACGCGCGGCACGCGCCCCGTGGTGTCGGGCGCGGTCTCCGAGCCCGGGCCGAGGAGCATGATCACGAACACGAAGAGCACCACGACGGCGCCGACGTACACGATGAGCTGCACGGCCACGAGGAAGTGCGCCGCGAGCGTGATGTAGAGCCCGGCGAGCGAGAGCACGTGCACGAAGAGCCCCACCGCGTTACGGATGGGGTTGCGGAGGGTCACCGTCGCGAGCGCGCTGGCCACGGCCAGTGCCGCGAAGAGCGAGAAGGCGATGATCTCCTGGGTCGACGACGGGTTCACGCGTTTACTCCTCCCCACGAGGGCTGCTCGTGGCCGATCGCCGCTTCGAACTCGTGGCGGAACAGCTTGAGGATCCCCAGCATCGGCATCGCCGCGCCGTCACCCAGCGCGCAGATCGTGTTGCCCATGATGTTGTTCGCCACGTCGAGCAGCGTGTCGAGGTCCTGCCGGGTGGCCGTGCCGTTCGCGAACTTGGTACACAGCCGGGCCATCCACGCGCAGCCCTCGCGACACGGCGTGCACTGTCCGCACGACTCGTGGGCATAGAACAGCATGAGGTTCTCGGCCGCGCGCACCATCGACGTGGTGTCGTCCATCACGATGGCGCAGCAGGTGCCGAGCATTGTGCCCAGCCCGCGCATCGTGTCGACGCCCATGGGCACGTCGAGGTGGCTCTTGCCGTGCCATCGGTGCATCGGGTGCTTGGGGTCGGGCGCGTTCACCAGATCTTGCTCGCGCAGCACCGGGGTCGAGCTGCCCCCGGGGATCACGGCCTTGAGCTTGCGGCCCTTGCGCACGCCGCCGCCGAGGTCTTCGATGAGCTCGCGCAGCGTGATGCCCACGGGGGCCTCGTACACGCCGGGCTTGTTCACGTGGCCCGACACTCCGTAGAGGCGCACGCCGCCATCTTTCATGTCGTGGAGGCGCGAGAGCTTCGAGAAGTTGTCGCCGCCCATCTCGATGATGGTGGGCACCGTGGCGAGCGTCTCGAGGTTGTTCACGATCGTCGGTGCGCCGAAGGCTCCCACCACCGCGGGGAACGGCGGCTTGAGCCTCGGCTCGCCACGCAGTCCCTCGAGCGAGTTGAGGAGCGACGTCTCCTCGCCGCAAATGTAGGCGCCGGCGCCCGCGTGGATCACGATGTCGAGCTTGAAGTCTTTGCCCAGCACCTTGTCGCCGAGGTAGCCCTTGCGGCGCGCCTCGCGCACGGCCTCTTCCATCCGGCGAATGGCGAGCACGAGCTCGCCGCGGATGTAGCAATAGACCGAGTGCACATCGAGGGCGAGGGCCGCGATGATGAAGCCCTCGACGCAGCGGTGCGGGTCGAGCTCCATCAGCGTGCGGTCTTTGCAGGTGCCCGGCTCGCCCTCGTCGGCGTTCACCGCGATGTAGTTGGGCTTGCCCGGTACGGGCTTGAGGAAGCCCCACTTCATGCCCGCGGGAAAGCCCGCGCCGCCGCGCCCGCGGAGGTTGGCGGCCTTCACCTCTTCGACGAGCTTCGCGGGCTCCATCTGGAGGGCCTTGCGCAGCGCGCTGTACCCGCCCGAGCGCTCGTACGCGTCGAGGGTCCAGCTCTGCGGGGTGCCGTAGTTCTTCGTGAGGATGCGAGGATTCTCGACAGGCATGTCGTTCACTTGCTCCCGGGGTTGGCGAGGATGCCTACCGGAGAGAACGCTCCCTTGACCTTGTCGTCGCGGCGCTTGCGGGCCTCGTCGATGATCTCGTCGAGCTTCTCGGGGGTCAGATTCTCGTAGTAGCGGTCGTTGAGCTGGATCATCGGCCCGCTCGCGCACGCTGCGAGGCACTCGGCCTTCAGCAGCGTGAACTCGCCGTCCGTCGTGGTCTCACCACAATGGACGCCGAGCTTCTTCTCCAGGCAGTGGGTGATCTCGCGCGCGCCGGCGAGTTCGCACGAGAGCGTGCGGCACACCCAGATCACGTTGCGACCTACCTTCTTCTGCATGAACAGCGTGTAGAAGGTCACGACGCCCTGCACGTCCGCGGTGGAGATCCCGAGGGTCTTCGCCACGAACGCGATCACGTCTTCGTTGATGTGCCCGTTCTGCTCCTGACAGATGTGCAGGAGGGGGATCGTCAACGCCTGCTTCGTCGGATAACGCGGGAGCAGTTCGTCAAGGATCGCCTTGCGGTCGGGGGTGAGCTCGAACGCCATGGTCAGATGCTGTTGCTTTCCGGCGCGCGTCGCGGTGATTCCGCGCTCGCCGCGCCCTCTGAAACCGCCGCAGAATCGCGGTGTGGATCCCGCGGCGGGCGGGACGCTAGTCAGTCACCCCGCCGGGTGTCAATACGCCGTGCTTGCCCGCCTCGAAGTTGACGCCCCGCGCCGCCGTCGCCCGCGATCGTCGGCTCACCCGCGACAAGCCCTGAACCCCGTCGCCTTGGCTCGCAACAGGACCCCGCAGACCCTCAAGTTCTGCCCGCCTGGCGCCGTTGTTACCCCACGAGACAATGGGTTGCAGTGGCATCGCGACCGCAGCGGCGTGTGGCGCGCGGCTCTCGGACACACAGAGCGACCGATCGGTTTTGTGCGCACGCGAGCTGCTATCGCTTTCCCTTGACTCCAGACGCGCGCCTCGCAGCGGCGCCCGCACACAGGGAGCAAAGCCCGATGACCCCCAAGACCGCTCTCCTTCTCCTGATGGCCCTCACGGCGCTCGACGGCTGCGCGACCGCGCCCGCGACGAGCACCACGGCGAGCACCACCCCGCGGCGCCGCCGTCGCCCCGTGACGCAGCCCGGTGCCGAGGGGACCGGCGCACCGTCTCTCGCGGCGGCGGCCTCGCAGCCGGTGCCTTCGTCGAGCCTCGCGCTCACCCCCGCGACGGCGCGCGCCGACGACCGCCGCGGCGACGGCGGTGCGATGGAGGCCCGCACGGCCTCGCGCTCGATCGGCACCCCTGTGGTGCGTAGCCGCGACGATGTTGGAGAGCTCCACGCCCAGTGGGCCGCGCTCGACGGCCGCGCGCGCGTGCGCTGCGACGGCACGGCCCCCGCGCTTGTGCCCAGTACGCAGTCGCCCTACGAGCCCGGCAACGCCGCGATCGTGCGCTCGTTCCTCCCGGTAGAGCGCCGCGTGATCGCGTGCCTGCCACCCACCAACGCGCGCGGCCGCCTGCCCACCCGCGGGATGTTCTCCAGCAGCGGCGCGCCTACCGAGTTCACCTTCCCCGGCGTTACGCTCACCCGCGAGCAGGCGACGTGCGTGGGCGAGGCCCTGTGCGCCGTGCGCATGCCCGCGTTTCGCGCGCCCGTCGCGCCCGTCGACTACGAGGTGCTTGTGTACGTCGCCGCGACGCCGTAGCGCCTACGCGAGCCGCGCCGCGATCCGCGTGAGAAAGGCCTCGGATGCCGCGCGCGTGCCGAGCGCGCCGCCCACGTCGTGGGTGCACTCGCCCGCCTGCACGCACGCCCGAATGCAATCTTCGATGAGCGTCTCGAGCTCGCGGTGCCCGAGGTGCGACATCATGAGCCCGACGGTGAGAAACGACGCGAAGGGGTTGGCGACGTCTTTGCCCGCGAGGGGGGGCGCGCTCCCGTGCACGGGTTCGAAGAGGCCGATGCGCTTGCCCGGGTGGAGGCTCGCGCTGCCCGCCATGCCGAGGCCGCCCTGCAGGGCCGCGCCGATGTCGGTGAGAATGTCGCCGAAGAGGTTGCAGGTGACGATCACCTGGATGCTCGCGGGGTCTTGCACCATGTACATCGCCATCGCGTCGACGTAGGCGTGCACGGCCTGGATGGCCGGGTACTCCTTCGCGATCTCGCGAAACACGCGGAGCCACAGCTCGTGCGCGTGGCGCATGGCGTTGCTCTTGTCGGCCATGTGCACGCGCGTGAGGCCGCGCTCCGCGGCGAACTCGAAGGCCGCGCGGATGATGCGCTCGACCCCCTTGCGGGTGTTGATGTCTTCGTTGATGGCGATCTCGTCGGGCGTGCCGCGGCGCACCTGGCCGCCGACGTTGACGTAGAGCCCCTCGGTGTTCTCGCGAAAGATCACGAAGTCGACGTCTTTCTCGCCGAAGTGCTTGAGCGGCGAGAGGCGGTCGGCGAGGCAGCGCACCGGTCGGATGTTGGCGTAGAGCTCCAGACCGAAGCGAAACCCGAACAGAATGTCGATGGCGTGCTGGTTCGACGGCACCCGCGGGTCGCCTACGGCGCCCATCAAGATGGCCGAGCAGGTGTCACGGATCTCTTCGAAAACCGCTTGTGGCATCGTGGTGCCGTCGCGCAGAAAGCGCTCGGCACCGAGGTCGAGCTGCCAGAGGTCGAGGCCGAGCGAACGGCGCTCGGACAACATGGTGAGGAGCCTCGTGGCCTCGCGGATCACCTCGACCCCGATGCCATCACCCGGAATCACTGCGATGCGGTGGGACATAGCGTCTGCGGCTCTAACACAGGCCCGCGCCACCGCGCGACGGGAGTGTGCGCGGGCCCATGGAAACCACGGGGGAAGGGCGCTACGGTGCGCCCCTCCGATGAGCGATGCGAAATCCCCTACGCACCTCGACGCCGACGGCGCGGTGCACATGGTCGATGTGGGCGAGAAGGCCGTCAGTGCGCGACGCGCGGTAGCTCGGGCGAGCGTGCGCATGCGCCCCGACACGGTGGCGCGGCTGCGGGCGCACGACGCGCCGAAGGGCGACGTCGGAGCGAGCGTGCGCATCGCGGGCATCATGGCGGCCAAGCGCACGTCGGAGCTTATTCCCCTGTGTCACGCGCTCGCCCTCACCCGCGTGACGGTCGATGTGGCGTGGACCGACGACGGCGCGGACATCACTGCCGCAGCTGAGACGCGCGACCGCACGGGCGTCGAGATGGAGGCCATGACGGCGGCCTCGGTGGCAGCGCTCACCCTCTACGACATGGTGAAGGGCATGGAGCGCGGCGTGCGCGTCGAGCGCGTCGAGCTGGTCGAGAAGTCGGGCGGCCGCTCGGGCCACTGGCGCCGCGAGGAGGGGTGATGTTCGAAGTGCGCGAGGGGCCGCTGTCGGTCGACGAGGTGGTGGCCGCCGTGATGCACCCGGGCGCGGGTGGCGTCGATGTGTTTCTCGGCGCTGTGCGCGACACCAACGACGGCCGCGCGGTGGTGAAGCTCGAGTACGAGGCCTACGCCACGATGGCGGTGAAGGAGATGGCGCGCATCGGCGACGAGGTGGAGCGCGCCTTCCCCGGGGTGCGCGTGGCAGCGCAGCACCGTGTGGGCACCCTCGCGGTAGGCGACCTCGCCGTGGTGTGCGCCGCGAGCGCGCCGCATCGGGGCGAGGCCTTCGCCGCGTGCCGCGCGCTCATCGACGCGGTGAAGGCCCGCGTGCCCATCTGGAAGCGGGAGTGGGGCCCCGACGGCCCCTATTGGATCAACTGGATCGACGCGCGCTGCACGAGCGACCACGCGCACGGCCACCGCTGAGAGCAACGAACGCCACGCAACCCCACGGGAGACTGCTTCGCACATGCGCATGTTCTTCAACGACCGGAACGTCCGGCGCGTCATCGTTCTCGCGCTCTTCTTCGGCGTGCTGTTCTTGTTTCGGCACCTGGCGATTCTGCTCGTGTTCTTCGTGCTGTTCGAGCGCTCGCTGGGAACAGGCGCGCGCCTGCTGCGCGACCGCGCCCGGGTGCCCCTCATGCTCGGAGTGCTCCTGCAGATCGTGCTGGCCCTCGCCGCGGTGGCGGCCCTCGGCTACGTCGGTTGGACGAAGGTCGTCCCGGCCGTGCCGCAGATTCGCAGCGACATTGCGGGGCAGTTCGAGCACGTGAAGACCTGGATGCACGCGCGCGGACTCGACCACATGGAGTCGCTGCAGACCGAGAACATCCTCGAGCGGGCGCAGCACTACGCGGGCGGCGTGGTGACGTTCCTCGGCTCGCTCGGCAAGAGCGCCATCTATGTGCTGATGGGGCTCATTCTCGCGGTGGTTTTCCTCGCCGAGGGGGCGAAGCTCGAGGCGTGGCGCGAGGCGATGCCCGAGGACAGCACCTCGCGCATCTTGCTCCGGTACTTCTCGTACCTCTGCGACGCCGTGTCGATCACCGCGCAGCTGCAGGTCATCGTGGCCCTGGTGAACACGCTCATCACCCTGCCCGTGCTGCTCATGATGGGCTTGCCGAGCGTGCCCGCGCTCATGGCGTTTCTCTTCGCCATGGGGCTCATCCCCGTTGTGGGTGGCGTGGTCTCGGGCGCCGTGATGGGCACGCTCGCCTTCGTTCACAAGGGCCCCGCGGGGGTCGCGGTGTTCTTCGTGAGCACGTTCGTGCTCCACAAGATCGAGTCGTACTACCTGTCACCCAGGCTCACGGCGCGCCACGTGAACCTCCCCGGCTTCGTGATCATCACGTCGCTCATCTTGTTTGAACACACGTTCGGGTTGGTGGGGCTGTTCCTGTCGTTTCCTGCGCTCTACGTGGCAGCGCGGATTCGTGACAGTTGGCGCGATCCCGCGCACGAGCGCTCCGACGAGCAGGCGCTGGCGCGCGAGGCGAACCCCGCGCGGCGGGAGGCTGCCTAACTCGCCTCGCTCAGGTGCGTGCGGCCTTGCGCGGCGCGCGGCGGACCTTGGCGACCACCGCCGGGGCCACCGCCACGTCGTTGGAGGGCATGGCCCCCTCGGTCACCTCGGGAGCGGGCGCGCTCTCGAGCACGTCGCCGCGGAACGAGCGCGTCGTACCGTCGGCGAAGGCCACCCGCACGAGGCCGTACTGATCGCCCACGATCTGCCCGAGTCCCCACTCGAGGCGCTTGGGATGGCGCACAAAGCGAGGCCCCGCGGGCGCCGCAGGCGTTGCAGACTTACGCGTCATCGCGCCCCCCGTGTGGCTTGGCGCTGCGCACTGTGCGACGTCGGGGCTGTCGCCCCATTTCTGCATTCGGCCCGGTTCATTTCGGCACCCTTTCCGCGAGAACGCTTCGGTCGTCACTGCGCGACGCGTCCCGTGAGCGGGTCGAGGGCGTGAAATGACTCGTTGATGACTGAACGTGCGACCCTATCACGAACCGCGGCGCTACGTCGCGGTCGGCGCCCCTCACGAATCCTCTGCCGGGGGCTGCGGGCCGGGGATTACGCCCGCGATGTCGGGGTCGACGCCGGGCTCTCCCTCAGGCTTGTTCTTGCGTTCCTCAGCGCGGCGGGCGCGCTCCGTGTTCTTCTCACGAGCCCGCTCCTGACGCGCGAGCTCCTTCTGCCTCTTCGCGAACGATGGTCTACCCTGGCTGCTCATCGAGCACCTCCGACAGCGCGTTGAACGAGATCTACGTCCTCGTATCGTCGACCGTCGAAGATCTTCGAGAAGGTACCCGCGTTCCGCGAGGGGCTCATACACCCTCAGAGCCCGACTTGGTAGCGCGGCGTATCGAAACGCCGTCGCCCTGTTTTCTTCGGGGTTTTACATTCTTCGCTCGAATCGACATTCGAGCTTTGACTTCTGCTCCGCTTTAGGTACTCTCCGGCCGCTCTTCGCGTTTCGGGTCTGTTTTCCTCCCAGCATTCGTCACTGTTTGCTCGCCGGACAATTGCTCAGACACGAGGTGCCCCGCGGTCTCATCAACCGCGCGGCAACGGTTCGGGTAGCGGTAACATCACGCGATCTGTGATGCCTGTTACCTGACGTAACTAGCGCGCCCCGTCGCGCAGGCGAGAAACATCATGGGAACCAGGCTCTACGTCGGAAACCTCACCTTCTCCACCACCGAAGACCAGCTCCGCGGTCTCTTCGAGCGCAGCGGCGTTCAGGTGACGGACGTCCACATGGTCACCGACCGTGAGACGGGCCGCCCGCGTGGTTTCGCGTTCGTCGAGGTGGCCAATGCCGCCCAGGCGACCGACGCCATCCGCGCGCTCAACGGCGCCAACGTCGACGGTCGTACGCTGACCGTGAACGAGGCTCGTGAGCGCGAGGGCGGCGGCGGCGGTCGTGGCGGTGGTCGCCCCGGCGGCGGCGGCGGCGGCGGCGGCCGTCGTTACTAGTCCGACGTACGCGTAACCAAACGCGTTGAAGACCGGCGTGCACCTCACTGCGAGAGCAGCGAGATGCGCGCCGGGTGTCATTTGGGCCTACGCAGATCAGGGGATCGGCGACGCCCTCGTTTGGCGTTGCGGCGCATGCTTCAGTCAGAGTGTCCGAGGGTGCCCATCGGGCGCCCGCGAGTTGTAGGCTCGCAAGGCGCCCGATGAAGCGTCGCGGGAGCGGTCAGCGCACGTACACGAGCGCGTAGCGAGACTTGCAGGTTGCGCTGTCTTCGTAGCACTCGCCAGAGGCGCTGAGTGTCAGCCCGTTGGCGTTGCAGGGCCACACGCCCGGGGCGCATGCCACCGGCGTGATGCGCCCTACACGCAAGAGCGAGAGGTCGTGCGTGCGCCAGTCGGCCTGACCGCCTGGCGTGTTGCTCAGGCCGTTGACCCAGCAGCACTCGGCGGCCGTGAAGGCGATGGCGGCGTTCTCGTTCATGCCGGGCCAGCAGTCGGCGTTACTGTCGAGGGCGCGCAGCGAGAAGTTGAAGAGGCGCTGCTGCTGGGGCGTGAGGCCGCCCGCGAAGTCGGCGCCCGAGCGCACCCATGTGGTGGTGCAGGTCGACGGCCACGACGCCGCCACGTACCCGCCCATGCTGCGACCGCCGAGCAGCGCGCGGAAGCCGAAGGAGTAGTCGTCGGTCTGCACCATCAGGTCAGCGCCCGCCACCGATGTCCACGCGGGCGACTTGAAGTTGGCCGTCGCGCGGGTCGAAATGGCGCCGAAGCTGGTCGCGTCGCGCATCACGTCGAGCGTCGTCCAGGTGCGCGCCACGCCGTTGACGAATGAGCCGACGAGCGTCCAACCGCCTTCGTGCAATGTCATTTCGCAGTAGACCCGAACCGTGGCCGATGCGCCCGCGGGCAGCACGTCGTACTCGCCCGACGGCAGCGACGGCTGCGCCGCGTGGAGCGCGCTGCAGCT